>CALGWX010000311.1 GCA_937936215.1 uncultured Burkholderiaceae bacterium
CACCCGTCGTAGAAGAAGTGTCGCGGCGAGCATACGCCGCGCCGCTCGGCCACGCGCGATGCCGCCGCAAAAGAAACCGGCGGTCACCGCCTGATGCGCGCGGCGCCGCCGGACAGTACTTGCAGGGGGAGTGGTTGCAGACGACGCCTCGCGACAGCCGATGAGAGTCCTGGAGGGCAGTCTTACGGGAAGTGTCGTTTGGCCGTCGTCTGCAGGGCTCCAAGGTAGCCAGCGGGCGCGCCGGCGTCAGTCGGGCGAAAGGATTAGGAGAGCCGGCGCTAGACTGCGCCGCGTCTTCCCGCCTGCCGGAGTCTCGACCATGGACAAGCTCGCCGACACGCGCGCCCACGTGCGCGCACGCATCGACGCGCTGCGCGCGAGCCTGCGCCGCCACGGGCTTGCGGCATGGGTGCTACCGTCGGCGGACCCGCACCTTTCGGAATACTTACCGGAGCGCTGGCAGGGCCGGGTATGGGCCAGCGGCTTCGACGGCTCGGCCGGCACGCTGGTCATCACGCAGGAGGCGGCCACGCTGTGGGTCGACTCGCGCTACTGGACGCAGGCCGAAGTGCAGACCGCCGGCACCGGCATAGAGGTCAAGCGCATCGCCGGGGCTTCGAGCCCGGGGCATGCCGAGTGGCTCGCCGAGACCCTGCCCGCCGGCAGCGTCGTCGGCGCCGATGGCGCGGTGCTTTCGCTGGCGGCGGCGCGCACGCTGCAGGAGAAGTTCGCCCCGCGCGAGATCGCGCTGCGCACCGACCTCGACCTGCTCGAAGAGGTGTGGCCGCAGCGGCCGGGGCTGCCGGCGGCCGCGGTGTACGAGCACCCAGCCCCCTATGCGCCGACCCCGCGCCGCGAGAAGCTCGCCGCCGTCCGCGCCGAGATGACCCAGGCCGGCGCGCAGGCGCACTTCGTCTCCACACTCGACGACATTGCGTGGATCACCAACCTGCGCGGCGCCGACGTCCCGTACAACCCGGTGTTTGTGGCGCACCTGCTGCTCACCGCCGACGACGCGGTGCTCTACGTCGGCGAGGGCAAGATTGCGCCGGCGCTGCGCGAGAAGCTCGCCGCCGACGGCATCCGGCTCGCGCCCTATGGCGAGGCGGCCGCGGCGATCGCGGCGCTGCCCTCGCGCAGCACGCTGCTTGTCGACCCGCGGCGGATCACGCTCGCCTTCCGGCAGGCGGTGCCGGCGACGGTGCGCGTGGTGGAGGCCGTCAACCCATCGACGCTGGCCAAGAGCCGCAAGACCGAGGCCGAGATCGCCTTCGTGCGGCAGGCGATGGAACAGGACGGCGCGGCGCTGGCCGAGTTCTTCGCCTGGCTTGAGAGCGCGCTCGGCCGCGAGCGCATCACCGAGCTGACCATCGACGAGAAGATCACTGCCGCGCGGGCGCGGCGGCCGGGTTTCGTGTGCCCGAGCTTCGCCACCATCGCCGGCTTCAACGCCAACGGCGCGCTGCCGCACTATCGCGCCACCGAGGAGGCGCACGCCGTCATCGGCGAATCGGGGAGCACCGGCAACGGCCTGCTGCTGATCGACTCCGGCGGCCAATATCCGTTCGGCACCACCGACATCACGCGGGTGGTGCCGGTGGGCAGCACGACCCGCGAGCAGCGCGAGGACTTCACCCGCGTGCTGAAGGGCATGATCGCGCTGTCGCGGGCGAAGTTTCCGCGCGGCACCCGCTCACCGGCGCTGGACGCGATCGCGAGGGCGCCGATCTGGGCGGCGGGCATCGACTACGGCCACGGCACCGGCCACGGGGTCGGCTACTTCCTCAACGTGCACGAAGGCCCGCACGGCATCACGCCGCACCTGCCGCCCGAGCCGCACACGGCGATGCAGCCCGGGATGATCACCAGCAACGAGCCGGGCATCTACCGCCCCGGCCGCTGGGGCGTGCGCATCGAGAACCTGGTGCTCACCGTGCCGGCGGAGACGACCGAGTTCGGCGACTTCCTTCGCTTCGAGACGCTGACGCTTTGCCCGATCGACACGCGCTGCATCGAGCGCGAGCTGATGACCGCCGACGAGATCGCATGGCTGAACGAGTATCACGCCGAGGTGGCGCGGCGGGTGGGGCCGCTGGTCGGGGGCGCGGCGCGCGCGTGGCTGGAGGAGCGGACAAGGCCGATCTGAGTAGCGCCGACGAACTCCGCCACGCAGACGTCGCGGGGGACGTCGGGGCCGGGCTCGGCCAGAAGGCGGGGCCGGCCAAAGCACGCAGACTGGCGCGTCCCTCACGGGCGACGGCGTCAGGCTCCGTTCACGTCTGCCGCGCCCGGCGCGGCTCTAACCGCAGCCGACCCGTTGCAGTCGGCCGAGTTCCGCCGTAGCAGTCGCTAGGCAAACGCTTCGAAGCTGACGCTCGACGTTCGAGCTGAGCGGCCGCGGTCCGGCCTCAGCCACATGCCTTGCCAATGAACTCGAGCGCACTGCGCTGCAGAAGAGACCAGTCGAAACCGAACACCAGCGCCCTGTAACCTCGTTGCATCATCTGTCGGGCCTGGTCCGGCGTTCTTGCTACACCGCCAAGCGCTACCTTGCTGCGCAGGATCGCCTTCTCGGCAGTGTCGACGGCCTGCAGAAAGGCAGGGTGCTCGAACTGGCCAGCAACTCCCAGCGACATGGCAAGGTCCCCCGGCCCGATGAATGCGAGGTCCAGGCCCGGTGTATCCACAATGGCATCAATGTTCTGAACTCCGACTGGATCCTCGATCGTGGCGATCGTCAGCACGTTTGCGTTGGCCGACGCAATGTAGTCGGGCATTGGCATCGACCAGCGCATCGGCGCGTAGAACGGTCCCCAGAGCCGTCCGCCCTCTGGCGGGTACTTGACGGCTCGTACAGCGTTCTCCGCGTCTTGGCGGGGGCAGACCATCGGGAAGACGATCCCCATGGCGCCCAGGTCCAACGGCAGCTTGGCTTGCCAAGGGTGCGACCAAGGCAAGCGAACGAGTGGCGTCGTCTGCGTGCCCGCCGTGGCGGCGATCATGCCGTGCAGAATCTCGGGGCCGACTGAAGCGTGTTCCAAGTCGAGGACGAGCCAATCGACACCCGCGGAGGCGAGCGTTTGCACCACGGCCAGGCTCGGTACAGTGACGATCACGCCGAAAGTCAATTCTCCAGCCGCCAGCTGAGCCTTGAGGCGATTTGCCAGTGCGGGCAAGCGTCA
>CALGWX010000312.1 GCA_937936215.1 uncultured Burkholderiaceae bacterium
GCTGATGCTCGACGACAACGCCTACGGGCTGTCGCGGCGGCGGGTGACGGTGTCCACCTCGGGGCTGGTGCAGCAGATCGACAAGCTCGCCGCCGCCTGCCCGGTGGCGTTGGCGGTCTCGCTGCACGCGCCCAACGACGCGCTGCGTGACCAGTTGGTGCCGCTGAACCGCAAGCACCCGCTGCGCGAGCTGATGGCCGCCTGCCGCCGCTACCTGCGGGTGGCGCCGCGCGACTTCATCACCTTCGAGTACGTGATGCTCGACGGCGTGAACGACTCGCTGGCGCACGCGCGCGAGCTGGTGGCGCTGGTGCGCGACGTGCCGTGCAAGTTCAACCTGATCCCGTTCAACCCGTTTGCGGGGTCGAATCTCGCGCGCTCGCCGGCGGCGCGCATCCGCGAGTTCGCGCAGGTGCTGATCGACGCCGGCATCGTCACCACCACGCGCAAGACGCGCGGCGACGACATCGATGCCGCCTGCGGCCAGCTGGCCGGCGAGGTGCAGGACCGCACGCGTCGCGCCGAGCGCGCTTCGCGCCGGCTGCCGCCGCTGGTGGCGGCGGCGGGCAGCTGACGGGGGCGACGTGGCAAGCGGCTCGGCCGGGCTGGCCATGGCGGCGCTGCTGGCGCTGCTGGCCGTCGGTTGCAAGACGGTGACCACGACGGTGGGTGGCGTCGAGGTGCCCGCCAACGCCGGCAAGAGCGAGGCGGACCCGCGCAAGCGCGCCGAGATCCGCACCGAGCTGGCGTCGAACTACTACCGCGAGGGGCGCCTGGCGATCGCGCTCGAGGAAGCGCAGCGGGCGGTGCAGGTCGACTCGCGGTACGCACCGGCGCACGGGCTGCTCGGCCTCATTTACATGGACCTCGGCGACCGCCGCGAGGCCGAGGCAAGCTTCGGCCGCGCCCTGCGCCTGGAGCCGGACAACTCGGGGATCCTGAACAACTTCGGCTGGTTTCTGTGCCAGAGCGGCCGCGAGCGCGAGTCGGTCGAGTACTTTCAGCGCGCCGCCGCCAACCGCCTGTACGAGACGCCGGGCCTGGCGATGCGCAACGCTGGCGTGTGCCTACTGCGGGTCAACGACCTCGACGGCGCGGAGCGTGCGCTGCGCCGGGCGCTGGAGTTCGACGCCACTGACCCGATGACCAAGTTCGAACTGGCGCGCCTGTACCTGCGGCGCAACCAGCCCGACCGCGCCGGCTTCTACTACGGCTTGCTCGATCCCGCGAGCCGCGCCAGCGCGCCCGGCTTGTGGCTCGGCCTGCGCATCGCCCGCGCCAACGGCGACCTGCGACGCGAGCGCGAGCTGGCCAGCGAGTTGAACGAACGTTTTCCGACTTCAGCCGAGGCATCGGCGCTGCGGCGGGGGGCCTTCGATGAGTGAGACTCCGGCGACGGCCAGCGAGAAAGCGACCGCGGCGTCCGCGGCCCCGGAGCAGCGGCAGCCCCGAGCGGCCAATGGCCATGGCGACGGTTCGTTCGGGCGCGCGCTGGCCGCCGCGCGCGAGGCGCGCGGGCTGTCGCAGGCCGACGTGGCGGCGCAGCTTCGCCTGCACCTGAAACAGGTGCAGGCGATCGAGGCGGAGGATGTCGACGCGCTGCCGGAAGGGCCGTTCGTCCGCGGCTACGTGCGCAACTACGCGAAGCTGGTCGATTTGCCCGCGGAGCCGCTGCTGGCGCTGCTCAACGCCAAGCTGAAGCCTACCGATCCGCTGCCGGCGCCGGCGGGTTCGCCGGCGGTGAGCCCGATCCAGCGCACGCCGGGCGAGCCGATTTCCGGCCGCATCGTGATCGCGGGAGTCATCATCGCGCTGGCGCTGCTGGCCTTGTTTGGCTGGTGGGCGATGCGCGAGACCGCACCGCGGGCCACGCCGGCCGCGACCACTCCGCCGATCGCGCCGGCCAGCGCGCCAGCGGCGATGCCGTCGGTGGCCGAAGCGCCTGCCGCGGCGCCCGAGCCGGCAGCGCCCGCAGCAGCGGCTACCGATTCGACGCCGGCGGCCGCCCCCGTGGCGGAGCCGGCGCCGGCCGCGCCGTCGGCCGTGGCGCTGCGCTTCACCTTCCGCGATCGGTCCTGGGTCGAGGTGCGGCAGGCCGACGGCACCGTGCTCACCTCGCAGAACAACGCCGCCGGCACGGCGCGCACGGTCGAGGGCACGCCGCCGTACCTGCTCGTGATCGGCAACGCCTCGAAGGTCGACCTGGAGTTCCGCGGCGAGCGCGTGGACCTTGCACCCGCGACCAGCCGCGACGGCGTGGCGCGGCTTAGGCTCGAGTAGGCAGCGATGAACCGTCCCGATAGCGCGCTGACCTGTGCCCCCGCCGCGGCGGGGCCGATGCTGCGCCATCGCACGCGCCAGGTCGTGGTGCGCTGGGGCGAGCGGGTCGTCCGCGTTGGCGGCAATGCGCCGGTGATGGTGCAGTCGATGACCAACACCGACACCGCCGACGCGATCGCCACCGCGATCCAGGTCAAGGAACTGGCACAGTCCGGCTCGGAGGTCGTGCGGATCACCGTCAATTCGCCGGAAGCGGCCGCCGAGGTCGAGGCGATCCGCAATCAGCTCGACCGCATGGGCATCGACGTGCCGCTGGTGGGCGATTTTCACTACAACGGCCACAAGCTGCTGGCCGACTTTCCCGGCTGCGCGCATTCGCTGTCGGCCTACCGGATCAATCCGGGCAACGTGGGCCGCGGCGCCAAGCGCGACGACAACTTCGCGCGCATGATCGAGATCGCCTGCCGCCTTGCCAAGCCGGTGCGCATCGGGGTGAACTGGGGCAGCCTCGACCAGGAGCTGCTGGCGCGGATGATGGACGAGAACGCGCGGCGGCCGCAGCCGTGGGACGCGGCCGCGGTGCTGCGCGAGGCGCTGGTGCGCTCGGCGATCGAAAGCGCGCAGCGCGCCGAGGCGCTCGGTCTGCCGGGCGATGCGATCGTGCTGTCGGCCAAGGTGAGCGGCGTGCAGGACCTGATCGCGGTGTACCGGGAACTCGCCCGCCGCTGCGACTATCCGCTGCACCTGGGGCTGACCGAGGCGGGCATGGGCAGCAAGGGCATCGTCGCCTCCACCGCGGCGCTGGCGGTGCTGCTTCAGGAGGGCATCGGCGACACGATCCGGGTGTCGTTGACGCCCGCCCCCGGCGAGCCGCGCACGAAGGAAGTGCAGGTGGCGCAGGAGATCCTGCAGGCGCTCGGCCTGCGCGCCTTCGCGCCGCAGGTGATCGCCTGCCCGGGGTGCGGCCGCACCACGAGCACGTTTTTCCAGGAGCTGGCACAACGCATCCAGACCTACCTGCGCGAGCAGATGCCGGTGTGGCGTACCCAGTACCCGGGCGTGGAGTCGATGCACGTGGCGGTGATGGGTTGTGTCGTCAACGGCCCGGGCGAGAGCAAGCACGCCCACATCGGGATCAGCCTGCCCGGCTCGGGCGAGGAGCCGGTGGCGCCGGTGTTCGTCGACGGCCAGCGCACGGTGACGCTGAAGGGCGGCCGCATCGCCGAGGAGTTCCAGGCGATCGTCGAGGACTACGTGCGGCGCAGGTACGGCCGCCAGCACGCCTGAAGCCGCGATGAAGAGGGAAAAGCTCGCCGCCGTGCGCGGCATGAACGACCTGTTGCCCGCCGAGGCGCCGCTGTGGGAGGCGTTCGAAGCCCGCGCCATCGACGTGCTGCGCGCCTATGGCTACCGCCAGATCCGCACCCCGATCGTCGAGCACACGGCGCTGTTCGCGCGCGGCATCGGCGAGGTGACCGACATCGTCGAGAAGGAGATGTACTCCTTCGTTGACCAGCTCAACGGCGAGCACCTGACGCTGCGTCCGGAGGCCACGGCCTCCGTCGTGCGCGCCTGCATCGAGCACAACCTGCTTTACGAGGGGCCGCGGCGGCTGTGGTACATGGGGCCGATGTTCCGCCACGAGCGGCCGCAGCGCGGCCGCTACCGGCAGTTCCACCAGGTCGGCGCCGAGGCGCTGGGTTTCGCCGGCCCGGACGTCGACGCCGAGCAGATCGTGCTGCTGAAGCGGCTGTGGGACGTGCTGGAGATCGGCCCGGTGCGGCTGGAGCTGAACTCGCTGGGCAGCGGCGAGGAGCGCGCCCGCCACCGCGCCGCGCTGATCGCGTACTTCGAGGCGCACGCCGATCAGCTCGACGCCGACGCCCGCCGCCGGCTCCACGCCAATCCGCTGCGCATCCTCGACACCAAGAACCCGGCGATGCAGGAACTGGTGAGGCAGGCGCCGCGCATCGCCGACTATCTCGGCGCCGAGTCGCGGGCGCACTTCGAACGGCTGCAGGAACTGCTCGCCGCCGCCGGCGTTCCGTATTCGATCAACCCGCGGCTGGTGCGCGGGCTGGACTACTACAACCTGACGGTCTACGAGTGGATCACCGATCGCCTTGGGGCCCAGGGGACGATCTGCGGCGGCGGCCGCTACGACCCGCTGATGGAACTGCTCGGCGGCAAGTCCGCGCCCGGCTGCGGCTTCGCCATCGGTGTCGAGCGCGTCATCGAGCTGCTGCGCGAGGCGGGCGAGCGCGGCGACACCAGCGACTGCGACGTGTATGTGCTGCACCAAGGCGGCGGCACCTATCTAGCGGCGCTGCGCGCCGCCGAATCGCTCCGGGATGCCGGGCTGGACGTGATCCTGCACGCCGGCGAGGCGAGCCTGAAGTCGCAGATGAAGCGGGCGGATGCGAGCGGTGCCGAGTTGGCGGTGATCGTTGGCGAGACGGAGGCGGCCGAGGGCAAGGCGGCGGTCAAGGGCCTGCGCGCGCGCGGCGCCGAGGCGCCGTTCGCGCAGCAGCGCGTGGTGCCGCTGGCCGAGCTTGGCGAGGCGGTCAGCGCGGCGCTCGCTGCGATGTCGGCATCTAACGCCCAGCCGGGAACCTAGGAAGGACGAGATGGCTTACGACCTCGAAGAACAGGAACAACTGGCCGCGATCAAGGCCTGGTGGGAGCGCTGGGGCAACCTGGTGCTCACCGCCGTTACCGTGGTGCTGCTGGCGATCGCCGCCTTCAACGGCTGGCGCTGGTACGAGCGGCACGAGGCCGGCAACGCCGGCGCCTTGTACGACGAGTTTCTTGCCGCCGTCGAGGGCAATGACCTCGGCCGCAACAAGGAACTGGCGGGCACGATCATCGAGCGCTACGGGCGTACCATCTACGCGCCGCTGGCGGCGCTGCAGGTGGCGAAGGTGAACTTCGAGGCCGGCGATCGCGGCGCGGCGCAGGCACAGTTGCGCTGGGTGATCGACAAATCCGGCCACCCGGAACTCGTGCACATCGCGCGCCTGCGGCTGGCGGGCATCCTGCTCGACGAGAAGGCCCATGAGGAGGCGCTGAAGCTGCTCGCCGTGGAGGTGCCGCCGGCGCTCGCCACGTCGTTCGCCGACCGCCGCGGCGACGTGTACATCGCGATGGGCAAGGTCGAGGAGGCGCGCCGCGCCTGGCAGGAGGCGCTCGACAAGGCCGAGCCGCAGCACCCGCTGCGGTCGATCATCCAGCTGAAGCTCGACGCGCTGCCGCCGGCGGCGTCCTGAGGCGGCGATGCGGACTCTCATCGATCCGACCCGTCGCGCGGCGTTGCCGGTGCTGGCGGCGCTGGCCATGGCGGGCTGCGGACTGTTCGGCGCCAAGAAGACGCCGCCGTCACCGCTGCCCGAGTTCGCGCCGACGCTGCCGGTCAGCACGGCTTGGCGCGTTTCGGTTGGCAGCGGCCGGGGCACCTTCCTGCGGCCGGCGGTCACCGACAACGCCATCTACGCCGCCGCCGCCAACGGCGCCGTGCTGCGCGTCGATCCCGCCTCCGGCAGCGTCGTCTGGCGCGCCGAGGCCGGCGGGCGGCTGGGCGCGGGGGTCGGCAGCGATGGCTTTCGCGTGGCCGTGGTCACCGCGCGCGGCGAACTCGTGGTCTTCGATGCCGATGGCGGCGCCCGCTGGCGCGCCCAGCTGACCAGCGATGCGATCGATCCGCCCTTGGTCGGCCGCGGGCTGGTGATCGTTCGCTCGACCGACCATCGCGTCGCCGCCTACGAGGCCGACACCGGCAAGCGGCGCTGGATCTACAGCCGGCAGCTGCCGGCGTTGACCTTGCGCGCCCCGGCCGAGATGGCGTTTGCCGGCGACAACGTCCTCGTCGGCTTCCCCGGCGGGCGGGTGGTGGCGGTGGCGTTGGCCAACGGCGCCGCGCGCTGGGAGACGACGATCTCGGAGCCTCGAGGCACCACCGAAGTCGAGCGCCTCGCCGACGTACTCGGCCCGGTCGCCGTCGAGGGCGGCCTGGCTTGCGCCGCTTCTTTCCAGGGGCGCGTCGCTTGCGCCGACGCCACGACCGGAACGCTGCGCTGGTCGCGCGATCTCTCCGCTGGCGCCGGCGTGGCGCGCGACGGTCGCGCCGTCTATGCCGTCGACGCGGCCTCGCAGCTGCACGCCTTCGCCATCGAGGGCGGCGCCAGCCTTTGGCGCAACGACCGCTTGGCGCACCGCGCGCTGACCACGCCGCTGGCGGTGGCCGGCGCCGTGGTGGTCGGCGACCTCGCCGGCCACGTGCACTTTCTCACCGCCGCCGAGGGCAGCTTCATGGCCCGCGTGCAGGTCGATTCGAGCGCCATCACCGCGCGGCCGATGGCGTGGAACGACAACGTCGTGGTGCTGACCAGCGACGGCACGCTGGCGCTGCTCGCGCCGCGGCGCTGAACGGGTCGGGCGCCGCCATGACGCCGGTCGTCGCGCTGGTCGGCCGCCCCAACGTCGGCAAGTCGACGCTGTTCAACCGGCTGACGCGAACGCGCGCGGCGCTGGTGGCGGACTTTCCCGGCCTCACCCGCGATCGCCACTACGGCGAAGGCAAGGTCGGGCCGGTGCCCTACATCGTCATCGACACCGGCGGCTTCGAGCCCGTCGCCGCCGAGGGCCTCACGCGCGAGATGGCGCGGCAGGCGGAGGCGGCGATCGCCGAGAGCGACGTCGTCATCTTCATCGTCGACGCCCGCGAGGGGCTGACGGCGCAGGACCAGCGGATCGCCGAACGGCTGCGCCGCGCCGGCAAGCGTCCCATCGTCGCCGTCAACAAGGCCGAGGGGCTGAGCGCGGCGGCGATTGCCGAGTTCCACGAGCTCGGCCTGGGCGAGCCGCTGCCGATCTCGGCCGCGCACGGCGACGGCGTGGCGGCGATGATGGCGCTGGCGCTGGCTGAGTTTCCCGCCGCGGAGGAGGCCGCCGAGGCCGAAGGCACGGAGGGCCGGATCCGGGTCGCGATCGTCGGCCGGCCGAACGTCGGCAAGTCGACGCTGGTCAACGCGCTGCTGGGCGAGGAGCGCATGATCGCCTTCGACGCGCCGGGCACCACCCGCGACGCGATCGAGGTCGAGTTCAGCTTCGGTGGCCAGGCGTACACGCTCGTGGACACCGCTGGCCTGCGGCGCCGGGGCAAGGTGTTCGAGGCGGTGGAGAAGTTCTCGGTGGTCAAGACGCTACAGGCCATCGAGGCGAGCCATGTCGCCGTGCTGCTGCTGGACGGCGCCGCCGAGATCGCCGAGCAGGATGCGCACATCGCCGGCTACATCCTGGAAAAGGGCCGGGCGCTGGTGCTGGCGGTCAACAAGTGGGACCAGCTCGATGCGTACCGGCGCGACGTGGTCAAGCGCGAACTGGCGAGGAAGATGCACTTCCTCGACTGGGCGCCGCAGCACTTCATTTCGGCGCGGCAGGGCACTGGCCTGGCGGCGCTGATGCGCTCGGTGCAGGCCGCGCATCGCGCCGCCTTCGCCAGGCTGCCGACGCCCAAGCTCACGCGCGCGCTGCGCGCCGCCGTGGAGCGGCAGCAGCCGCCGCGCGCCGGCAACGTGCGCCCCAAGATGCGCTACGCGCACCAGGGGGGCAGCAACCCGCCGGTCATCGTCGTGCACGGCAACGCCCTGGCGCACGTGCCGCCGGCATACCGCCGCTATCTGGAGGGCTGGTTCCGGCGCGAGTTCTCCCTCGCCGGCACGCCGCTGCGGATCGAGTTTCGCACCAGCACAAATCCTTATGCGGAACCGCGGCAGGCGCGATAGCCGCGGTTTTTCTTTTCCGCTACATTGAATTTTCCCGCTGCAGGGCCATCTAAGAGGCGGTCGGGTGGGCCGTGCAGGGACGGCGCGCCCGCATCGAAGAAGACGGAGCCGGACATGAGCAACAAAGGGCAACTACTACAAGACCCGTTCTTGAATACGCTGCGCCGGGAGCACATCCCGGTGTCGATCTACCTCGTGAACGGCATCAAGCTGCAGGGCCAGATCGAATC
>CALGWX010000313.1 GCA_937936215.1 uncultured Burkholderiaceae bacterium
CGAGTGCTGTCCCCGGCACGATGACAAACAACGGGGGAAAGGGGGAAGTCTGTCCCAATTCAGGACAACACCCCTCGAAACACCGCACCAGCGCTCACTTTGCCGGCAACCCAGTCACCGACCTCGCGCGCAACGCCCACAGCACACGACAGTCGGTCACTCAGGAAATTTGCGGGCTAGGCGGACGGGGCGACCCGTACGCCTGACCACTCAAGGGCGCGGTCGTCCGCGCTCGCTGGCAACGCTGGCGCTGGGCGGCACAGCCGCGCAGGATCGGGAGTTCATCCGCAAACAGCCCCGCGCCGACGCCCGGGGAAACGGCTGCGCCGAGCGCAGATCGCCGAGGGCGGCTGTCGCGGCGGCCAGCTCCCCGGCGCACTGCCGAGACTGACTCGCCGCCGACGGCTGGCCCAGCCACGCCGCGTCGCGACCGGCAGCGCGCGCTTGGCCGATCACTGCCCGGCCACGGCGCTTTGCTGACTACTGCCTGGCGGCGATCTCGGTCGGGCCCGTCAGGCGCTCGCCGCGGCACGCCGCGGCGGCGTCGGGAAGATGCGACCGATCGTCGGCGTTGCCCTCGCAGCCGAAGACGGGGCGTGTCGCGCCGGCTACCCGGCCCCAGGCGGCAGCGGCGCGGTGGCGGCGGCAGCGCCACTGGCGCGGGCGCGCCACTGCGCCAGCGCCACGATCGCCAGCGCGCTGCCGCCGACGATGTCGGTGATCCAGCCCGGCTTGATCAGGCACACGGCCGCGGCCAGCAGCAGCAGCCGTTGCCACGCGTTGGCCGGCCCGAGGAACCAGCGGTGAAGCGCGCCGGCCAGCGCGGTCACGCCCACGAGCGCCGTCAAGGTGGCCAGCGCCGCCTGCGGCCAGGGGCCGAGCAACAGCAGCGCCGGCGAGAAGGCGAACATGAAAGGCACGATGTAGCCGGTGGCGCCGAGCTTGACCGCCGCCCAACCGGTCTCCCAGAGGTTGGAACGCGACAAGCCGCAGGCCGCGTAGACCGCCAGCGCCACCGGCGGCGTGATCGCCGACAGGATGGCGAAATAGAACACGAACAGGTGTGCGGCCTGGATGGCGATGCCGAGCTTGACCAGCGCCGGCACCAGCAGCGCCACCTGGATGATGTAGGCCGGCGTCGTCGGCAGGCCCATGCCGAGGATGATCCCGGCCAGCATGGTGAGCACCAGCGCCGGCACCAGCGTGTTCTGCGCCACCGCCAGCACGAAGCTGGTGAAGGTCAGCCCCAGGCCAGTCTGCGCGATCGCGCCGATGACGATGCCAGCGCAGGCGCAGGCGGCGGCGATCGACAGCGAGCCGCGGGCGCCGGACTCCAGCGCCTCGATCACGCCGCGCAGGTTGATCTCGCGGCGGGTGCTGGCGCGCAGCAGCGCCACCGGCACCACCGAGACGATGCCGCACAGCGCCGCGAACGGCGCGCTGTAGCCCGCCACCAGCACGCCGACGATGATCGCCAGCGGCAGGAACAGGTGGCCGCGCTCCCTAAGCACCTGCCTCAGGCGCGGGCACTCCTCGCGCGGCAGGCCGCGCATGCCGGTGCGCAGCGCCTCGAAGTGGACAGCGACGAACACCGCCACGTAGTACAACAGCGCTGGGATCAGCGCGAACACCGCCACCGTGAGGTAAGAGACACCGAGGAACTCCGCCATCACGAAGGCGGCCGCGCCCATGATCGGCGGCATGATCTGGCCGCCGGTGGAGGCCACCGCCTCCACCGCGCCGGCGAAGGCCGGGCGGTAGCCGAGCCGCATCATCATCGGGATGGTGAAGGTGCCGGTGGTCATCACGTTGGCCACCGCGCTGCCGGAGATGGTGCCGAACAGGCCGCTGGTGATCACCGCCACCTTGGCCGGGCCGCCGACGGAGTGGCCGGTGAGGCTCAACGCGAAGTCCATGAACATCTTGCCGGCGCCCGAGCGCTCGACGAAGGCCCCGAAAAGGATGAACAGGATCACGTAGGTGGCCGAGACCGACAGCGGGATGCCGAAGATGCCCTCGGTGGTGAGGTAGTTGATCTCGATCACCGACGCCAGCGGCACCCTGGCGATAAACAGCGCGTAGGCGGCGAACAGCACCGCCGTGATCGGCATCGCCCAGCCGATCACGCGCCGGGTCGATTCGAGCACCAGCAGGATGAAGATCGAGCCGAGCACCATGTCGGCTGGGCGCAGGTCGTCGACGAAGACGAAGCGCTCGTACAGATACTTGTGGTTGAGCCACAGGTAGGCGATCGTGACCAGCGAGGCGGCGATCAGCAGCCAGTCGGTCACCGCCGGCGTGCGCCCCTCGCCGCGGCCGAAGCGCGGAAAGAGCAGGAAGATGAGCACCAGCGCGAACAGCAGGTGCGTGCCGCGGAAGAAGAACGCCTCCGGCGCGCCGACGAAGGCGACCACCAGGTGGTACAGCGACATCGCAACCGCCAGCAGGCGGATCAGGCCGTACACCGCCTTCTGGTAGGTCATGGCCGTTGCACGACTAGAGCGGCCGCGGCCGCGGCGCGACGGACCGCGGCCGGCAGCGGGCCGCGGGACGGGCGATCGGTCACGGTCGGCAGCGCAAGCGCCCCGCCGGTGGATGCCGGTAGGCGTGGCAACCGGTCAGAGGACCTTGGCTTCCTTGTAGTACCTTAGCGCGCCCTTGTGGTAGGGCACGCCGATGTCGGTGGCCATGTCCTTGGCGGTTAGGCCCTTGACCGCGCTGACCACGGCGCCAAGGTTGTCGATGTTCTCGACCAGCGCCTTGGTGATCTTGTAGACGGTGTCCTCGGGCAGGTCGCAGCGGGCGATCAGGTGCGTCCAGGTGCCGATCGTCTGCACGTCCTTGTCCTGCTTCGGATAGGAGCCGGCCTTGATGATGCGCTTGTCGTAGCCGGCGTTGATCTTCTGCAGTTCCTTCAGCTTGTCGTCCGGGATCTCCAGCACGCGGATGTCGCGCGCGCTCGCCAGGTCCATCACCGACGAGGCCGGCACCGTGGTGATCAGCGTGAACACCTGCGCCTGGTTGTCCTTCAGCTGCGCCACCGAGTCGTTGTAGGAGCCGAAGTTCACCTTCGACAGCGTGTCGTAGCTGTGGCCGTAGACCTGCAGCACCGCGCGCGTCATCTGCTCGCCGGTGTTGCCCCGCTGCTGCGTCGACAGCCCCTTGCCCTTCAGATCGGCGGGCGAGCGGATGCCGGAGTCGGCCAGCGCCACCATGTGGAAGTACTGGAAGTACAGCGTGCCGATCTGGCACACGTTGCTAGTCTTCTCCTTGAACGGGTCGCGCCCGGCGATGCCGTCGACGGTGGACACACCATTGCCGAAACCGAGATCGGCCTTGCCCGCCTGCACCCCGAGTACGTTGGAAATGCCGGCGCCCGGCGAGACCTGCACGCTGGTGCCGGGCAGCGTCTTCTCGATGATGGTCTGGATGGCGCCGCCGAGCGGGTACCACGACCCACCCTGCGGCCCAGTCATCAGGCGCAACTGCTGCTGCGCCGAGGCGGCGCCGGCCAGGCCGGCCGCGAATGCGACGGCCACAAGACCCTGGGTGATCGACTTCATGACGGTGTCTCCTCGTGTGTGCTGCGACCCGAAAGCCGCGTGCCGCGGGCCCGGATGACCGCGGCAGGGGTTTCGCCTGCTCGCTCGTTGTCTGCCGGGCTTTTCTGCGGGTGCGGCCCGGTCGCGGCCATGCTAGCGCCGCCACCACGGTGCAGCAACAAGGCGCACCGCGTCACGCGCGAGGCTCGCCGGCGGCCCGGCGGCAGCGGCGCGGTATCGTCGCGGCTCGCCCGCCACGGAGGCGCCCATGCCCGTCCCCGCCAATCGTTTCAAGCGCGCCTTGCGCGCCGGCCGGCCGCAGATCGGCCTGTGGTCGAGCCTGGCCAGTCACTTGTCGGTGGAGGTGGTCGCCGGCGCCGGCTTCGACTGGCTGCTGCTCGACATGGAGCACGCGCCGAACGAGCTGCCGATGATCCATGCGCAGCTGCAGGCGGTCGCCGCCGGCGGCGGCACGCACCCGATCGTGCGGCCGCCGTGGAACGACATGGTGGTGATCAAGCGCCTGCTCGACATCGGCGTGCCGTCGCTGCTGATCCCGTACGTGCAGAGCGCCGAGGAAGCGCGCCAGGCCGTCGCCTCGACCCGCTACCCGCCGCACGGCGTGCGCGGCTTCGCCACCGGCCCGCGCGCGAACAACTACGGCCGCATCGCCGATTACGTGCAAACCTATGCCGAGGCGCTGTGCGTGCTGGTGCAGGTCGAAACACGGCAAGGGCTGGAGAACCTGGAAGCGATCGCCACCGTCGACGGCGTCGACGGCGTCTTCATTGGCCCGGCGGACCTCGCCGCCGCGCTCGGCCACGCCGGGAACCTGACGCATCCCGAGGTGCAGGCCGCCATCGAGGACGCGATCCGGCGCCTGGTCGCGGTCGGCAAGCCGGCGGGCATCCTCACCGGCGACGAGGCGCTCGCCCGCCGCTACCTGCAGCTCGGCGCCTTGTTCGTTGCCGTGGGCGCGGACCTGGCGCTGCTGCGCGCCAGCGCCGATGCGTTGGCAGCGAGGTTCAGGGGGGACTAAGCGGGCGCTGCGCCCGAAATCGCGGGCACCGAACGACCGCCGATCGCACGCGTAACGCCTGGGCAAGCGCCGGTGCTGGTCACGCCTATCTACGCCGCCGTGCTGGCCCTGGTCTTCGTCGGGCTCAGCGTGCGGACGATCCGCCTGCGCCGCCGCGCGCGCATCGCCGTCGGCGACGGCGGCGATCCGCGGCTGGCGCGGGCGATGCGCGTGCATACCAACTTTGCCGAGTACGTGCCGCTGGCGCTGCTGCTCATCTACTTCGCGGAAAGCGCCGGCGCGCCGCGGTGAGCGGTCCACGCGTTGTGCGCCTTGCTGGTCGTCGGGCGCGTTGCGCACGCCTGGGGCGTGAACCAGCCGAAGGAAGACTTCCGCTTTCGCGTCGCCGGCATGGCGCTGACCTTCACCGCCACCGTGGTGGCAGCACTCGCCTTGCTCGCGCAGGCCGTCGCCGGATATGCGGGCAGCTCAGCCCGCCCGCGGCCGCGCAATCGCCTCGACCGCCGCCGCATCGACGCCGACGGTCGCCGCGGCGTCGACGATCTGCGTCCAGGTCGTGGCGTCGATGGGGATGCCGTGGCTGCCGCGCTCGCGCCGCCAGGCGCGCTCGGGGTCGCCAGCGAGCAGGACGCGCTCCACGCCATGGGCTGGCGGCGAGGCGCACACCCACTCGGCGAATGCCTCGGCCTCGACGGCAAGTCGCTCCGCGGTGCCGAGGCGGCGCGGGTCGACGATGAAGCTGAGCATGTTGTTGATGATCGCGCGCCCCCGCGGCCGCTGGTGCAGGGTGAGGCCGCCGGCGAGCGCGCCGCCCAGGATCTCGCAGATCACCGCCATGCCGTAGCCCTTGTGCTCGCCGAAGGGCAGGATCGCGCCGCCCGGCTCGGCAAACAGCGCCGCCGGGTCGGTGGTCGGTTCGCCCCGCGCGTCGAGGAGCGTGTCGGGCTTCACCCGCTCGCCTTTGTTCAACGCCACCCGCACCTTGCCCATCGCGATGCGGCTGGTGGCGAAGTCGAGCACGATCGGCCGCCCTTCCGGCGCCGGGATGCCGACGCAGACGGGGTTGGTGACGAAACGCGCGTCGCGGCCGCCAAAGGGCGCCACCACCGGCTTGCTGATCACGTTGACGAAGTGAATCGACACCATTCCGCTGGCGAGGCACTGCTCGGCCCAGTGGCCGATGCGGCCGAGATGATGGCTGTTGGCCAGTCCCACCACCGCGACGCCGTGCTCGCCGGCGCGCCTGATGCCGAGCGCCATCGCGTCGAAGCCCATCACCTGCCCGTAGCCGGCGTTGCCGTCGAGCATCAGGATCGGGCCGTCGTCGCGCACCACCGTGAGCTGCTGGTTGGGCTTGAGCCCCCCTTCGCCGAGCGCCTCCACGTAGCGCGGCAGCATGCCCACGCCGTGCGAGTCGTGGCCGGTGAGGTTGGCCTCGACGAGCTGCTCGGCCACCAGCTGCGCCTCGCGCTCGCTGGAGCCGGCGCGTTCGACGATGCCACGCACCAGTGCGCGCAGCGGCTCGGCGGCAACGACGACTTCATTGGCAGCGCTCATGACTCCTCCTGCGCGACCGGCGTCAGCAGCACGCCGCGGTCGAGCCAGCTTTCGAGGTTGGCGACGACGGCCTCGGCCATCGCCTGGCGCGTCTCGCGCGTGGCGCTGGCGATGTGCGGGGCGAGCACCACGTTGTCGAGGCCGAGCAGCGCCGGCGGCACGTTCGGCTCGTCGTCGAACACGTCGAGCGCCGCGCCGGCGATGCGCCCGGCAAGCAGTGCCTCGACGAGCGCCGGCTCGTCGACCACGCTGCCGCGCGCGATGTTGACGAGAAAGCCTTCCGGCCCCAGCGCG
Source organism: uncultured Burkholderiaceae bacterium (assembly GCA_937936215.1). Taxonomy (GTDB): domain Bacteria; phylum Pseudomonadota; class Gammaproteobacteria; order Burkholderiales; family Burkholderiaceae_F; genus JADJWR01. Next base: position 6,433 of record CALGWX010000313.1, read on the forward strand.
GCGAGCACCTCCCGCGAGACCAGGTGCCGCGTCGACGGCCCGCCGGCGCAGGCCAGCACGAGGAAGTCGGCCCAGT
>CALGWX010000314.1 GCA_937936215.1 uncultured Burkholderiaceae bacterium
TCGTGCGCGGCCTCGGAGAGCAGCTGCCGCAGCGCGCCCGGAAAGAGCCAGGCGCCCAGCTCGGCCAGCACGGTGGCGAGCAGGATCAGCGCCAGGAGCACCACCAGCAGGCGCTGCGGCGGCCGCAGCCATGGCCACTTCCAGGACGGCTCCGAGTCCACCGGTTGCCGCCGAGCGACCACCCACCCCGCCTGTTGGGGGTCGTCGGTGGAGCGCACGCGGTCCAGGTTCATCGAGCGGAGGGATGCCGCCTCGCAAACGGCGCGTCGAGCTTACCGAAAGGCCCCGCCCGCGCAAGCGTCTGCCCGCGCTCGGGCAGGCCGCGTCGCCTCGCCTCCGACGGCCGTCCGAGCGGCCACGCCGGAGTCCACGCCAACGGCGCCCTTTCGCGTTGCACCGGCCGCGATGGCCTTGCGATGGTGACCCGAACGGCAGGCGCGAGACGCTAACGCAGTGTGCGCGCAAGCGCGAGGGCCGGCGCGCGCCCGCTCATTCTTCCTCGAGCTTCAGCTCCTGGATCTTGCGCGTGATGGTGTTGCGGCCGAGGCCGAGCTTGACGGCCGCTTCGATGCGGCGGCCATGCGTCAGCCGCAAGGCGGTGCCGATGACCGTGGCCTCGAAGCGGCGGGTGATGGCCTCCATCAGGTCCTGCTCGCCGCCGCGCAGGCGGCGCTCGACTTCCTGGCCAAGCAGTCCGGCCCAGTCCAGCGCGGGCGCGGCAGCGGCAGCAGCCCGTTGCGGCTCGTCGGGCGCAGCGGCACCCCCGAGCGGCTGCACGGCCGCCGGCTCCCGCAGTTCGAGCGGCAGGTCTTCGACCTTGACCACCTGCGCCGGCGCCAGCACGGTCAGCCAGTGACAGAGGTTTTCCAGTTGGCGCACATTGCCGGGCAGCGGCAGCTGCTCGATGAACCGCAGCGCCTCGGGCGACAGCCGCTTCGGCTCGACGCCGAGCTCGCGCGCACTCTTGGCCAGGAAGTGCCGTGCCAGCAGGGCGATGTCCTCGCGCCGCTCACGCAGCGGCGGCAGCCGCAGCCGGATCACGTTCAGCCGGTGGTAAAGGTCCTCGCGAAACAGGCCCTGCCGGACGCGCTCCTCCAGGTTCTGGTGCGTGGCGGCGATCACCCGCGCGTCGGCCTTGATCGGCTGCTGGCCGCCAACGCGATAGAAAAAGCCGTCGGAGAGCACGCGCAGCAGCCGCGTCTGCAGCTCGGCCGGCATGTCGCCGATCTCGTCGAGGAACAGCGTCCCTCCCTCGGCCTGCTCGAAACGGCCGCGCCGCATCGCATGCGCGCCGGTGAAGGCGCCGCGCTCGTGGCCGAACAGTTCCGCCTCCAGCAGGTCGCGCGGAATGGCCGCCATGTTCAGCGCGATGAAGGGCTTGTTCGCCCGCACGCTGTGCTTGTGCAGGGCGCGGGCGACGACCTCCTTGCCGCTGCCCGACTCGCCAGTGATCAGCACCGTCACCGTGGACTGCGACAGCCGGCCGATGGCGCGGAAGACCTCTTGCATCGCCGGCGCCTGGCCGAGGATCTCGGGCGCCGCCACCGCCGCCTCTTCCTCGCCCGACTCGCGCACGCTCTCGTCGACCGCGCGCTGGATCAGCTCGACGGCGCGATCGACGTCGAACGGCTTCGGCAGGTACTCGAAGGCGCCGCTTTGGAACGCCGACACCGCGCTGTCGAGGTCGGCGTAGGCGGTCATGATGATCACCGGCAGCGCCGGGTGCTTGCGCTTGACGGTGCGCAGCAGCTCGATGCCGTCCAGGCCGGACATGCGCACGTCGGAGACGAGCACCTGCGGCTGGTCGTGCTCCAGCTCGCTCAGCACCTCCTTGCCGGAGCCGAAGGCGCGGCACGGCAGGTTCTGCTTCGACAGCGCCTTTTCCAGCACCCAGCGGATCGAGCGGTCGTCGTCGACTATCCAGATCGATTTCATGCCAGCGGAAGAAGGATGCGGAACGTCGTGCGTCCCGGCTTGGAATCGAACTCGATGTTGCCGTCGTTGGCCAGCACGAAGGCCTGCGCCAGCGTTAGGCCCAGGCCGGTGCCGTCGTCGCGGCCGGAAACCAACGGGAAGAAGATGCGGTCCTTGAGGTCCTCGCGCACGCCGGGGCCGTTGTCGATGACGGCGATCTCAGCCGCCAGCCTCACGTGCCGGCGCGCGATGTGCACGTGGCGGGCCACCCGCGTGCGCAGCACGATCTGGGCGCTGCCGGTGGCCCTGCGCTCGCCGAGCGCCTGCGCGGCGTTGCGCACGACGTTCAGCAGCGCCTGGATCAGCTGCTCCTTGTCGCCGCGGCCGCTCGGCATCGAGGCGTCATAGTCGCGCACGATCTCCAGCCCCTGCGGGAACTCGGCCAGGATCACCGCCCGCACCCGTTCGCAGATCTCGTGGACGCTGAACTCGGCGACCACGCGCGGCGCCCGGTGCGGCGCCAGCAGCCGGTCCACCAGCGACTGCAGCCGGTCGGCCTCGGCGATGATCACGCGCGTGAACTCACGCTGCTCGCCGTGCGCCAGCTCGCGCTCCAGCAGCTGCGCGGCGCCGCGGATGCCGCCGAGCGGGTTGCGGATCTCGTGCGCGAGGTTGCGCAGCAGCAGGCGGTTGGCCTCGGACAGCCCCAGCTGGCGGTCCTCGCGGTTCACGCGCAGCTGCTCCTCGATCGCCAGCATCTCCAGCAGCAGGCCGCCACCGTCGCCCTCGATCGCCGAGACCAGCACCTGCACCGCCACCGGCTCGCGCAGCGGCCGCCGCAGCTCGGCCACGTGATGCACCTGGCTTGCATCGCCGGCCGACGCCGACAGCGCCAGCCGCTCGAACTGATGCTCGTCGCTGAATAGCCGCGGCGCCGGCTGGCCGACGAGGTGGCGGCGCGACATGTCGAGCAGCACTTCGGCGGCCTGGTTGGCGTAGCGGATGCGCCCGTCACGGTCGAGCACCAGCACGGCGGTGGCGAGCAGGTCCAGACCCGCGTACTCCGGCGCCGGCGGTACGGCGCGGGTGAAGACGAGCGGCGCCGCCGTCATGCCGGCCTCCCGGGGCCCGCGGCGACGCCAGGGCGTGCGAGCGGACGCGCCCGCAACAGGAAGCGGCGCAGCGCCAGCAGGAAGGATTCCGCAGACAGCGACCGGGGCGCCCCCGGCGAGATGAAGCCGTGCCCGGGCGTCAGGGCGGAGACGGCGCCGCGCCCTACTGCCGCGACAGCAGCGCGAGTTCCCGCTTCAGCGAAGCGATGTTGTTCTCGGTGCGGTGAAGGTCGGCCTGCAGCCGGGCGACGCGCTCCTGATGGCGCGCGTCGCTGCGCTCGCCCGGCAGCCGTTCCGGCTGGCCGCCGTTGTACTCGGCGCGCAGGGCCTGCAGGCGCGCCTCCTCGGCGCTCAGCTCGTCCTCGAGGATCCGGCGCCGGTCGCCATCGCGCGCACGCTGCGTCTGGCTGTCCACGCGTGGAAAATTCGCCGGAGAAATCGCCCGCGCCGGCGCTGCCGAAGCCGTCGGAGCTACCGCGCGAACCGGGGGCCGGTTCGGCGCCGGCACCGTCAGCGCCGGCTGGATGTCCAGGCGGGTACACCCCTTGCCAGCACCCGTGTTCTGGTAGGTCGTCCGGCCCTCGGCGTCGCGACAGACGAAGATCTCCGAGTTCGCGCCCGCGGCCACTGGCGCGGCCAGCAACAGCGCCGCGGCCGCGACTGAAAACGGCTTTGCAATCAATGGCTTCATGCGCAGTAGTGTACGGCAGGCCAGGGCGCGAGCACATCGGCAATTGGGTTGAACCGTTCAGCTTGGTATCCGAATGTGTCCGCGCGTGCCCTCGGCGGCCCAGCGCGGCCGGCGCGGCGGCGCGCGCGTCGCGCGCCGCCGCCGCTGCGGCCGGACCGGTCAGAGGCTGTAGTACATGTCGAACTCGATCGGATGGGTGGTCATGCGGAAGCGCGTGACCTCCTCCATCTTCAGCGCGATGTAGCCGTCGATAAGGTCGTTGCTGAAGACGCCGCCGCGGGTGAGGAACTCGCGGTCCTTGTCGAGGTTCTCCAGAGCTTCGTCGAGCGAGGCGCAGGGGTGCGGGATCTTGGCGGCCTCTTCCGGCTCCAGGTCGTACAGGTTCTTGTCCATCGGCTCGCCGGGGTGGATCTTGTTCTGCACGCCGTCAAGGCCGGCCATCAGCATCGCCGCGAAGGCGAGGTACGGGTTGGCGGTCGGATCGGGGAAACGCACCTCGACGCGCCGGCCCTTGGGGTTCGACACGTAGGGGATGCGGCAGGACGCGGAGCGGTTGCGCGCCGAGTAGGCCAGGTTGATCGGCGCCTCGAAGCCCGGCACCAGGCGCTTGTAGCTGTTGGTGCCCGGGTTGGTGAAGGCATTCAGCGCCTTGGCGTGCTTGATGATGCCGCCGATGTAGTACAGCGCGAACTCCGACAGGCCCGCGTAGCCGTTGCCGGCGAACAGGTTCTGCCCGTCCTTCCACACCGACTGGTGCACGTGCATGCCCGAACCGTTGTCGCCCACCACCGGCTTCGGCATGAAGGTGGCCGTCTTGCCGTAGCTGGCGGCGACGTTCCACACGGTGTACTTCAGGATCTGCAGCCAGTCGGCGCGCTTGACCAGGGTGTTGAACTTGGTGCCGATCTCGCACTGGCCGGGCGCGGCGACCTCGTGGTGGTGCACCTCGACCTCGACACCCTGCTGCTCAAGCAGCAGGCACATCTCCGAGCGCATGTCCTGCAGCGAGTCGGTCGGCGGCACCGGGAAGTAGCCGCCCTTGACCGCGGGCCGGTGCGCCAGGTTGCCGGCCTCGTAGTCGATCCCGGTCGACCAGGGCGCTTCCTCCGACTTGATCTTGACGAAGCAGCCCCACATCCCCGAGTCCCAGGTCACGGAGTCGAAGATGAAGAACTCAGGCTCGGGCCCGAAGTAGGCGGTGTCGCCCAGGCCGGTCGACCTCAGGTACGCCTCGGCGCGCTTGGCCAGCGACCGCGGGTCGCGGTCATACCCCTTGCCGGTCGACGGCTCGATCACGTCGCAGGTCAGGATGAGCGTGTTCTCCTCGCGGAACGGATCCATCCGCGCCGAGTCCGGGTCCGGCATCAGCAGCATGTCGGAGGCCTCGATGCCCTTCCAACCCGCGATCGACGAGCCGTCGAAGGCGTGGCCATGCTCGAACTTGTCGAGGTCGACCACCTTGGCCGGCACCGACACGTGCTGCTCCTTGCCGCGGGTGTCGGTGAAGCGGAAGTCCACGAAGCGGACCTCGTTGTCGGTGATCATCTTCAATACGTCTTTGGGTGTGGCCATGAAGCGCGCTCCTTTCGCGAGTGGGCGTAAGACTTCCAACGGTGAATTCACGGCTCCCGGGGAGCCAAGATCACTGCGTCTTCTGTTAGCAGGAACCGTGCCGCCCTGGCCGGCCAGCGCCTAGCCGATGCACCGGCGCCGTGCATCAAGGACTTGTGTGCAGCGCCGCGAAGACCCGCAGGCCCTGTGCACCGCTTCCCGCAATATCAAAACGGTGCCGTAAGTACGGACGTGGTGCATTGTGCACCATTAGAGGACGTCAATCCCGATCGCGGTGCCGGGCCAGGAAGAGGGTTTGCAAGTCACTGAGAAAGCGCCGCCCCAAGGCCGTGGGGACGATCCGGTCGAGGTCCACGGCCAGGAGGCCGCGCGACTCCGCCTGCGCCAGCGTCGACTCGATCGCCGACAGCGGCAAGCCCGTGCGCTCGGCAAACAGCCGCCGCGGGAAGCCCGCCGTCAGCCGCAGGGCATTGAGCATGAATTCGAACGGCAGGTCCTCGCGCGCGACCTCGCCCGATTCGGCGAGCGCGCGCCCCCGCAGCGCCCCATCGATGTAGCTGTCCGGTTGCCGCAGCCGCGCCTGGCGGAGGATTCGGCCCGGGAAGGAGATCTTGCTGTGCGCGCCGGCGCCAATGCCGAGGTAGTCGCCAAACAGCCAGTAATTGAGGTTGTGCCGGCACGAGTGGCCGGGCTGGGCGTAGGCCGAGACTTCATAGTGATCGAACCCGGCCGCGCCCATGCGGGCCTCGAGCCACTCGTGCATCGCTGCCGCCGTGTCTTCGTCGGGCAACGACGGCGGATACTTGGCGAAGACCGTGTTCGGTTCGATCGTCAACTGGTACAGCGACAGGTGCGGCGGCGCGAAAGCAAGCGCCATCTCGACATCGTTCTGCATCGCCTGCAGGGTCTGCCCCGGCAGCGCGTACATCAGGTCCAGATTGAAGTTGTCGAAGTCGCGGCGCACCGCTTCGACAGCCCGCAGCGCCTGCTCGCGGTCGTGCACCCGCCCCAGGTGCCGCAACGCCTCATCGCTGAACGATTGCACGCCGAGCGACAGCCGGTTCACGCCGGCGGCGCGAAAGGCCGAGAACCTGGCCGCCTCGAAGGTCCCGGGGTTCGCCTCCAGCGTGATCTCGCAGTCGGCCTGTAGCGGCAGCCGCGCCCGCAGGTCCGACAGCAGGCGCTCCAGCCCCTGCGGTGAGATCAGGCTTGGCGTGCCGCCGCCGATGAAGACGCTAATGACGCTCCGGCCCCAGATCAGGGGCAAGGCCGCATCGAGATCGGCGCGCAGCGCGTCGAGATAGCGCTGCTCGGGGATCGCCGCGGGACCGCCCAGCGCCTCGTGCGAGTTGAAGTCGCAGTACGGGCACTTGCGGACGCACCACGGGAAGTGCACATACAGCGCCAGCGGCGGCAGCTGCGGCAGCCGCAGCGTGCCGGCCCGCAGCAGCTGCGCGAGGTCGGGCATCGCCGGCCTGGCCGCGCGCACCTCGATCACCGCCAGCCCCAGTCGGCCGCCAGCCGCTGTGCCAGGTCCCGCATGGCCAGGCCGCGGTGGCTGATGCGGTTCTTCACCTCCGGAGCCAGTTCGGCCGCCGTGCATCCCTGCTCCGGCAGGAAGAAGTGCGGGTCGTAACCGAAACCGTGCGCGCCGCGCGGCACGTCGATCACCTCGCCCGACCAACGCGCGTCGGCGATCAGCGGCTCTGGGTCGTCGGCGGCCCGGACCGCGACCAGCACGCAGGTGTAATGAGCGCGACGGTCGGCCACGCCGGCCAGGGCCGCCACCAGGGCCGCATTGTTGTCGCGGTCGCTGGCCCCCTCGCCCGCGAAGCGCGCCGAGCGCACTCCCGGCGCGCCGCGCAACGCCACGCAGCAAAGGCCGGAGTCATCGGCCAGCGCCGGCCGGCCCGTTCCCGCGGCGGCCTGCCGCGCCTTGGCGAGTGCGTTCTCGACGAAAGTCGGGTGCGGCTCCTCGGCCGGCACCACGCCGAGCTGTCGCTGCGGCACCAACGCGACGCCGATTGGGGCCAGCAGCGCGGCAAACTCGCGCAGCTTGCCGAGGTTGTCGGAGGCGAGAACGAGCCGGCGCACCGCGCTAGATGCCGGCAGCGCCGGTACGGCGCGCCTCGCTGCCGCGCCCGTGCCGGCCACCGAGCGGCGGCCCACCCGCCTGCCGCCTGCCACTGCCCCTTGCCGCGTGCGAGCGTAAGGTCACGGCTCAATCCGGGCCGAGGGCGGCGCGCTGCCGCTCGATGAGTCCGGCGATGGCCGCCCGCGCGGCCGCGAGCATCGCGTCGAGGTCCGCCTGCGAGAAGGTCATGCCCTCGGCGGTGCCCTGGACCTCGACGAAGCCACCGGCGCCGGTCATCACGACGTTCATGTCGGTGTCGCAGGTCGAATCCTCGGCGTAGTCGAGGTCGACCAGCACCTGGCCGCGATGCATGCCGACCGAAACGGCGGCGACGAAGTCCCGCACCGGCAGCCCCTCGACGAGGCCCCGTTCGCGCAGCCAACGCAGGGCGTCGTACGTGGCGACGAAGGCGCCGGTGATCGCCGCCGTCCGCGTGCCGCCGTCCGCCTGCAAGACATCGCAGTCGATCTGCAGTGTCCGTTCGCCAAGCCGCGGCAGGTCGACCACCGCACGCAGGCTGCGGCCGATCAGCCTCTGGATCTCCAGCGTGCGCCCCCCCTGCCGGCCGCGGGTCGCCTCGCGCTCGGTGCGGGTGGCGGTGGCCCGGGGCAGCATGCCGTATTCCGCCGTCAGCCAGCCCTGGCCTTTGCCCTTGAGGAAGGGCGGCACGCGCTCGTCGACCGAGGCCGTGCACAGCACCCGCGTGTCGCCGAACTCGATCAACGCCGAGCCCTCCGCGTGACGGGCGTAACCGCGCTCGATGCGCACCGGCCGCAGCTCGCCCGCCGCCCGGCCAAAGGACCGCGTCCCGCTCACTTGCCCTGCAGCAGCTTGCTCGAACGCTGGATCGCCCGCTGGATCTCGGCGATCGCATCCTCGATCTGCGACTCGGTCAGCGCCTCGTCGGCGGGCAACTCCCCGGGTTGCGGCATCTGCACCGTCGAGGTCACCGAGCCCTCGGGGATGACCAGCGTCGACACCGGCGACTCGCCGGGCGGCACCATGTCGATCGACTCGCCGCCGGCCCAACCCATGGCAATTGCGGTGCAGTTGTCGGGGTCCAGCCCGGTTTCGGCCATCGCCTTGTCCATCAGCGCCGGCACCGCCCGCATCACCGTGGCGCGGCGGAAGGCTTCGACGATGTCGGCATCGGTCAGGCCGCTCCAAAGGCCGTCGGTGCACAGCAGCAGCGTGTCGCCCGGATGCAGCGCCACCTTGGCCGACACCTCGACCTTCGGCGCCACGAAGGCGCCGATGCAGTTGAAGATCCGGTTGCGTTCCGGGTGGTCGTTGGCGTGATGCGGCGGGATCTCGCCCGCATCGATCAGCTGCTGCACCCGCGAGTGGTCGGCGGTGCGGTGGACGATCGCACCGCCGCGCAGCAGGTACAGCCGCGAGTCGCCGACGTGGGCCCAGGTGGCGATGCCGTCCTGCACCACGCAGGCGACGAGGGTGGTGCGCGGCGCCTCCGGCAGCCGGTTCTCGGCACGATAGCGGTGCAGGTCGCGGTGCGCGGCCTGGATCGACCGCTCGAAGAACGCCGCCGGGTCGGCCAGCACCGGCCTGGCGTCGCGCTGGTAAATCGCCGCCATCTTCTGCAGCGTCAGCTCGGCCGCCACTTCGCCACGGGCGTGACCGCCCATGCCGTCGGCCACCATCAGCAGCAGCGACCGGCGCGTGTACAGGTACCCCATGCGGTCCTGGTTGACGAGCCGGCCGCCCTTCCTGCTTTCCTGGTAAACGGAAAAGCGCATCGATGCTCCGACCGGCCTGGCGCGTCGGCGCGGCGGCTGCCGCCGCGCAGCACGGCGCTAGAACCAGGTGATGTTGTGATCCTTCATGAAGCGCGAGACGCGGCTGTGCAGCTGCCGCACCTGCGCCCCGGTGCGCTCGAGCAGCGAAAACTCCGGTTCCTCCGGAACGTTGTTCAGCAGCTCTTTTTGCACCGCGTAGACCGTCTGCGGCCGCTCCAGCGAGTTCAGCCGCAGGCAGCGGTCGACCATGGCAATCAGCTCCGCCGAATACAGGCCACGGAAGGCGCGCAGCGCCGCCGGCATCTTGTCATCTTTCAGCCGCTGGTCCGACTCCTGCGGCGGCATCCCCGCCATGCAGGCGTAGATGCAGGCGCCCACGCTGTAGACATCGGTCCACGGCCCGAGCTCCGCGTCGCGCTTGTACAGCTCCGGCGGCGCGAAGCCGGGCGTGTACATCGGGTAGGTCTTGCTGATGTCACGCTGCAGCGTCTGCCGGGCGGCACCGAAGTCGAGCAGGATCGGCGTGCCGTCCATGCGCAGGTAGATGTTGGCCGGCTTGACGTCGAGGTGCAGCAGGCGGTTCGAGTGCACCTCACGCAGCCCGTTCATCACCTGCGTGAAGACGCGGCGGATGAAGCGCTCGGTGAGCACGTCCCGGCGGTCCTTGCTGCGGTTGCGGACGATGTGCTCCTGCAGCGAGCGCCCGGACTCATAGTGCATCACCATGTACACCGTGTCGTTGGCGCGGAAAAAATTGAGAACGCGCACGATGTTGGGGTGATAGATCGAGGCGAGCGCGCGGCCCTCCTCGAAGAAGCACTTCAGCCCGATGCGGTAGGTGTTCAGGTGCTCCGGCGCGATGACCGGGGTCAGCTCGCCGCCCTTGCGCGAGGCCAGCGCGGCCGGCATGTACTCCTTGATGGCGACCGACTCGCCACGCTCGTCGGTGGCGAGATAGACGATCGAAAAGCCGCCGCTGGATATCTTCTTTACAATGCGATATCCGCCGACTTCGAAGCCTTCGGGCAAAGCTGCGTTGGTCTGCGCCGCCATGGAACGAGGGGTTGTGCCGCGACCGCCGTGGGTCGCTACGGAGTCTGAAGGATTCTAGCCAACGGTCGCGGGCGTGCGTGATCGCGGCGCTCATCTGAACGTACGACTCCGGCCGACTGTAAATGCCCGCTCCCGTCAGCATGACCGGCTATGGCGGCGCCTTGTTCGCCACCCCCCTCGGACAGGCGTCGCTCGAGATCCGGACCGTCAATTCCCGCTTCCTCGATCTGTCGCTGAAGATCGGCGACGAAATGCGCGCCTTCGAGCCGCTGATCCGCGAACGGATCGGCACCCGGGTGGCGCGCGGCAAGGTCGATTGCCGCCTCGGCGTGCAGCGCGATGCCGCCGTCGAGGCGACGCAACTGGACCCGGCCGCGCTCGCAACCCTGAAAGCGTTATCCGATCGGGTCCGCCAGGCGCTGCCTGAGGCCACGCCGATGACCGTGGCCGAGGCCCTCGCGTGGCCGGGAGTGCTGCGGTCGCCGTCGCTGGACGCCGACGCGCTGCGCACGGCGGTGCTGGCGGCCCTGGACGAAGCGCTCGACCGCCTGCAGGAAAGCCGCGCCCGCGAGGGCGCGGCGATCGCCGCGGCGCTGGGCTGCCGCTGCGACGCGATCGACGCGATCGTCGCACGGCTGCGCGATCGCCTGCCTGAGATGCGGGCGGCGCTGGAGCGCAAGCTGACGGAGCGGCTCAACCAGGCGCTGGCGGCGCCGTTGGCCGCGGCGGCGGCGCTGTCGCGCGAGGAAGTCGCCGA
>CALGWX010000315.1 GCA_937936215.1 uncultured Burkholderiaceae bacterium
GGCGCAACGCTGGCCACCTGGTGCACGGCGCGGTCGGTGCGCGAGGCGCTCGCCGCCGCTGGTTTCGCCGTCGAGCGACGGCCGGGCTTCGGCCACAAGCGCGAGATGCTGGCGGCGGCATTCGCGCCGCGCTGGAAAGTGCGGCGGCACGAGCCGCCATTGCTTTACGAGGGGTCGCGGCAGGCGGTGGTCGTCGGCGCCGGGCTCGCGGGCTGCTGCGCCGCGCAGGCGCTGGCGCGGCGCGGCTGGCAGGTCGAGGTGATCGACGCCGGCGCGGGCCCCGCTGCCGGCGCCTCGGCGCTGCCTTGGGGTCTGCTGCATCCGCAGCTCTCGCGCGACGACAACGTGCTGTCGCGGCTGACGCGCGCCGGGTTCCTGCTGGCGCGGCGTGAGGCGGCGCAGGCCGCCGAACGCGGCGCCTCATGCTGGTACGGATGCGGCGTGCTTCAGCTGGCGGCGGACGACGACGAAGCGGCGGCGATGGCGGCAACGGTGGCGCAGGGCGTCGTGCCGCCGGCGTTTGCGGCGTGGCTGGATCCCGAGGCGGCATCGCAGCGCGTTGGTATGGCCTCGCGCCGCGGCGGGTTGTGGTTTCCCGGCGGCGGGCTGATCGCCGCGCCGCGTTGGTGCGCCGCCATGCTCGATGCCGTCGGCGGGCAGATCGTCCTGAAGGCCAACACCCGCGCGGAGCGTCTGTCGTCGGTTGCGGGGCTGTGGCGCGTCGAAGGCGCTGGCGGCCGATGGCAGGCCGAGGCGCCGGTCGCGATCGTCGCCGCAGCGATGGCCGCGCCGCCGCTGCTGGGCCTGCGCCATGCGCCGGTTAGGCCGGTGCGCGGCCGGCTGTCGCTGTTAAGTGCAAACGACCTGCCGGCGCTGCGCGTCGGCCTGGCCGGCGACGGTTATGCGCTGCGCGCGCCCGACGGCTGCGTGGCCGTCGGCGCCAGCTACGAGTTCGCCCCCGCCGACGGGGAGGCAGGCCTACCGGAGGCGGCGATCCACGCGGGCAACCTGCAGCGCCTGGCGCGGCTGCTGGCCGAGTCGCCGCCGGTGGCGGTGCGCGGCGTCTTCGACGGCGTGCGCTGCGTGGCGCGCGATCGGCTGCCGCTGGCTGGCCCGGTCGCCGACGAAGCGGTGGCGCTCGCCGATGCGCCAGCGCTGCGCGGCGCGCAACTGGCCGACCTGCCGCGCCAGCGCGGGCTGTATGCGTCGTTTGCCTTTGGCTCGCGCGGGCTGGCGCTGGCGCCGCTGGCGGCGGAACTGATCGCGGCGCAGATCGAAGGCGAGCCGTGGCCGATCGAGCGCGACCTCGCGGCGGCGGTCGATCCGGCACGCTTCCTGTTGCGGCACCTGCGTGCGGGCGGGCCATGAGTCGGTGGGGTGAAAGCGCCGTTTGCCGATTGAGCAGGGGCTGCGCGCGGGCGGCGCAAGACGCATGGCCCGAACGGCTGCGGCGCCAGCGGCCCCGCGCCCTAAGGCGCCGTCGTCCGCAGGCGGAAAGCGGTGCGGCAGCGCGGCGCAAGGACTGCCGCGCGGCGGGCGTCGTGCCCGTTGGCAAGGCGCGGGCGCAAGCGGCTACATTCGGCCGTGCCTGGCCGCTGCCTGCGCGAAGCCATGCGAGGCGCGGCCGGGTTTGGCTTGCTGAGTTCACCGGAGCACGTCATGCAAAGCACGAACCATGCTGGCAACCTGATCCTCTTCACGCGGCGCGGCCTCGGCGAAGGCGACTCCCGCCTCACTGAAAAGCTGGCGGTCAACTATCTGCGGACCCTGCTCGAGCTGCAGCTGGCGCCGAGCGCGATCGCCTTTTACGGCGACGGCGTCAAGCTGGTGGCCGATGGTTCGCCCTGTCTGGACGAATTGCGACAGCTGAGTGAGCGCGGCGTGCGGCTACTGGCATGCCGCACCTGTCTCGATTTCTATGCCCTGACCGATCGCGTTCGGGTCGGCGAGATCGGCAACATGGCGATGATCGTCGAGCTGCAGGCCGCGGCGGACAAGGTCATCGCCGTCTGAACGATGGCCCGCCCAGGGCGTTACCCCGCGGGCGGGGTGACGGACGCGAACTGATGGGCCAAGAAGGAGGCCACCCATGCAGGAAGTCGATCTCTTCGTCATCGGCGGCGGCAGCGGCGGCGTGCGCGCCGCACGCATGGCCACGGGGCGCGGCGCGCGCGTGGCACTGGCCGAGTGCGGCGCGCTCGGCGGCACCTGCGTGAACCTCGGCTGCATCCCGAAGAAGCTGTACAGCTATGCCGCTCACTACGGCGAAAGCTTCGCGGAAGCGCGCGGCTACGGCTGGCACGGGCCCACGCCGCCGTTCGACTGGGCCACGCTGAAGCGCAACCGCGCCATCGAGATCCTGCGGCTCAATGGCGTCTACGAGAAGCTGCTGGTCAATGCCGGCGTGCAGCTGCTCCGCGGGCGGGCGCGGCTGGTCGACGCGCACACGGTGCAGGTCGGCGCCGAGAGGATCCGCGCCCGCCATGTGCTGATCGCCACCGGCGGCGCGCCGCATCGGCCCGACTTCGCGGGGCAGGAACTGGCGGTCACGTCCAACGAGATGTTCGACCTCGAGCCGTTCCCGGCCCGGCTGCTGGTGATCGGCGGCGGCTACATCGCCTGCGAGTTCGCGTCGATCTTCAACGGGCTGGGCAGCCGCGTGACGCAGCTCTACCGCGGCGCACAGGTGCTGCGCGGCTTCGACGACGACGTCCGCGCCTTCGTCGCCGGCGAGATGGTCAAGAAAGGCGTCGACCTGCGGCTGAACGCGCAGGTCGCCTCGCTGCAGCGGTGCGATGGCGGGCTCGTGGCCACGCTGGCCGACGGCAGCCCGCTAGAGGTCGACGCCGTGCTCGTTGCCACCGGCCGCTGGCCGAACACCGCCGGCCTGGGGTTGGAGGCCGCCGGCGTGCGCCTGACCGAGCACGGCGCGATCGCGGTGGACGAGCACTTCCGCACTTCGGTGCCGCACATCCTCGCGGTGGGCGACGTGATCGACCGCGTGCAACTGACCCCGGTGGCGCTCGCCGAGGCGATGGTCGTCGTCGACCGCCTCTTCGGCAGCGGCACGCGGAAAATGGACTACGAGAACATCCCCACCGCCGTGTTCACGCACCCCAACGTGGGCACGGTGGGGTTGACCGAGGCGCAGGCGCGCAGCCGCGTCGGGCGCGTGCGCATCTACCGTACCGACTTCAAGCCGCTGAAGCACACGCTGTCGGGGTCGAGCGAGCGCACGCTGATGAAACTGTTGGTCGACGACGCCACCGACCGCGTGCTCGGCGTGCACATGGTCGGCGCGGAGGCGGGCGAGATCGTGCAGGGCTTCGCGGTGGCGCTGAAAGCCGGCGCCACCAAGGCGGTGTTCGACGCCACCATCGGCATCCACCCGACCGCCGCCGAGGAGTTCGTCACGATGCGCGAGCCGGTCGCGTGACGTCGCGGTGCAACGGCGGCCACCGCGTCGCCGCGCCGCGCGGCCGCCGACAAGCCCTCTGCGAGTCTTCCGGACGTTGCCAGAAGTGACTCAGCGAGCGACCGGACATCGGCCGCTCGGAGGCGCGGCCTCGCTCGGCAAGCCGGCGGCGTCGAGCGAGCATCCACCCCGCGCGCGGCAAGCCGCGAGCGGCGGCCTTACTGCCGCGCCTGTGCCGCGAGCGACTGCAGCTTGGCGGCGTACAGTTCGCGGTCCTTGCGGGTCGGGCTCGATTCCAGCGCAAGCCCCAGGTGCCGGCGCGCCTGCTCGAGGTCGCCGAGTTGCAGGCTCGCCATGCCCATCCAGTAGTGCACCTCGTGATTGCCGTCGTCGCGCTTCATCTCGCGCGCGAAGTGGTCGCGCGCGGTGCGGAAGTCCTGCCGCTTCATCGCTGCCAAGCCGAGGTTGAACTGGTGCAGCGGCGGCTCCGGCTCCAGCGCCGCCAGCCGCCGCTGCAGCGCCGCCGCTTCCTCGACGCGGCCCAGGCGCGCGTAGGCGCCGGCCAGGTTCGCCAGCGCTGCCCGGTTGTCGGCGTCCTGCGCCAGGACGTGCGCGAACACGCGTGCCGCCATCGTCAGCGCCCCGCGCCGCAGGTAGACCACGCCCAGGGTGTTCAGCGCGCCGAGAAACTGCGGATCCTGGCGGACTGCCTCGCGCGCCCACGCGTAGGCGTCGTCGAGCCGTCCG
>CALGWX010000316.1 GCA_937936215.1 uncultured Burkholderiaceae bacterium
CGGCGCGACTTCGCCAGGGAAGACTTCCTGCGCGCGGTCGAGCGCACCAAGGCGTACATCGCCGCCGGCGACGCGATGCAGGTGGTGATCGGGCAGCGCATCAGCAAGCCCTACGCCGACGCGCCGCTGTCGCTGTACCGCGCGCTGCGCACGCTCAACCCGTCGCCGTACATGTACTTCTACGACTTCGGCGACCACCAGGTGGTCGGCGCCTCGCCGGAGATCCTCGTGCGCAGCGAGGAGCGCGCCACTTCCAGCGGGCGCGAGCGCATTGTCGCGCTGCGGCCGATCGCCGGCACGCGGCCGCGCGGCGGCAACGTCGGCGAGGACGAGCGCCTTGCCGCCGAACTGCTCGCCGATCCGAAGGAGCGCGCCGAGCACCTGATGCTGATCGATCTGGCCCGCAACGACGTCGGCCGCATCGCCGAGATCGGCTCGGTGAAGGTCACCGAGCAGATGGTGATCGAGCGTTACTCGCACGTGATGCACCTGGTGAGCCACGTCGAGGGCAGGCTCAAGCCGGGGCTCTCAAACCTCGACGTGCTGCGCGCGACCTTTCCCGCCGGCACGCTCTCGGGCGCGCCAAAGGTGCGGGCGATGGAGATCATCGACGAGCTGGAGCCGACCAAGCGCGGCATCTACGGCGGCGCGGTGGGCTACCTCTCCTTCGCCGGCGACATGGATCTCGCCATCGCCATCCGCACCGGCGTGATCAAGGACAACGTGCTGTACGTGCAAGCGGGCGCCGGGATCGTCGCCGACTCCGTGCCCGAGGCCGAGTGGCGCGAGACGGAAGCCAAGGCGCGGGCGGTGCTGCGGGCCGCGGAGCAGGTGGAAGACGGGTTCGACGGTGACTAGGCAATCACGGCAGGGCGAACGCGGCGCCGCAGGCGCGGCGCTCGCCACAACACACCTCGGGCAGGCGGCCCAGGGTTGCGCGGCGAGCGCGGACGCGCGCGCGGCGGCGCAGGTGGAGGATCGCTTCGATGGCGACCGCTGATCTCGTCGACCTGCGCTCCGACACGGTTACCCGGCCGACCGCCGGCATGCGCCGCGCGATGATGGATGCCGAGGTCGGCGACGACGTCTTCGGCGACGACCCGACCGTCAACCGCCTGCAGGCGCTGCTGGCCGAGCGGCTGGGTTTCGAGGCGGGGCTGTTCATGCCCAGCGGCACGCAGAGCAACCTCACGGCGCTGATGACGCACTGCCAGCGCGGCGACGAGGTGCTGGTCGGCCAGCAGGCGCACACCTACCGCTACGAGGGCGGCGGCGCCGCGGTGCTCGGCTCGATCCAGCCGCAGCCGCTGGAGCATGAGCCCGACGGCTCGATCGCGCTGGAGCGCATCGCCGCCGCCATCAAGCCGGACGATCCGCACTTCGCGCGCACGCGGCTGCTGGCGCTGGAGAACACGATCGGCGGCAAGGTGCTGCCGCTGCCGTACCAGCACGCGGCCACCGATCTGGCGCACGAGCGCGGGCTGGCCACGCACCTGGACGGGGCGCGGCTGTTCAACGCCGCGGTGGCGCTCGGCGTGGCGCCGCACGAAGTCGCTACCGGTTTCGACTCGGTGTCGGTTTGCCTGAGCAAGGGGCTGGGCGCGCCGGTGGGCAGCGTGCTGCTCGGTTCGCGCGAGTTCATCGACCGCGCCCGCCGGCCGCGCAAGATGCTCGGCGGCAGCTTGCGGCAGGCGGGCGTGCTCGCGGCCGCCGGCATCTTCGCGCTCGAGCACCACGTCGCGCGGCTGGCGGAGGACCACGCCAACGCACAGCGGCTGGCCGACGGCCTGCGCGGCATCGAGGAGCTGAGCGTCGACGGGCCGCACACCAACATGGTGTTCGTGACCGTGCCGGCGGCGAGCGTGGGGGCGCTGGAGGCGTTCCTGCACGGCCACGGCATCCTCGTCCTGGCCCGCTCGCCGACCGTGCGCCTGGTTACCCACCTCGACGTCGACGCGGCGGGCATCGAGCGGGCCGTGGCCGCGTTCCGGGCCTTCTTCGCGCGGCACTGAGGGGCGGCCATGCTGCTGATGATCGACAACTACGACTCCTTCACCTACAACCTGGTGCAGTACTTCGGCGAGTTGGGGGAGGAGGTTCGCGTCTTTCGCAACGACGAGATCACCTGCGGCGAGATCGCAGCATTGCGGCCCGACCGCATCTGCATCTCGCCCGGGCCGTGCTCGCCGTCGGAAGCCGGCATCTCGCTCGACGTGATCCATCGCTTTGGCGCCGAAGTGCCGATCCTCGGTGTGTGCCTCGGCCACCAGGCCATTGGGCAGGCCTATGGCGGCAAGGTGGTCCGCGCCCGGCAGTTGATGCACGGCAAGACGGCGGCGATCGAGCACACCGGCGTGGGCGTCTTCGCCGGCTTGCCCAGCCCGTTCACCGCCACCCGTTACCACTCGCTGGCGGTGGAGCGCGAATCGCTGCCGGCGTGCCTCGAAGTCACCGCGTGGACGGCCGACGGCGAGATCATGGGCCTGCGGCATCGGCAGTTTCCGGTCGAAGGCGTGCAGTTCCATCCGGAGTCGATCGCCTCCGAGCACGGCCACGCGCTGCTGAAGAACTTTCTCGGACGGGGGCGGCGATGAACGTCACCGGTCAGCGCGACAGCGGCGCCACCATCGTCGCGGCGACGGCATCTGGCGCGACGTCGGCGGTGCCGCTGGGTGGGCGCGCCGGCGCGGCGGCTGGCAGCCGGGGTCGCACGGTAGCTGCGGCGGTCAGCAAGGGTCGCGCCGCGGCCGCGGCGGTCGGTCCGGGTCGCACCGCGGCTGCGGCGGTGAGGCCGGGGCGGGTGGCAGCTTTGGCGGTCAGCCCGGATCGCACGACGGCTGCGGCTGGGGGGCAGGCGCGTGCCGCAGCGAGCCACGGCCACGCCCCCGGCGGGGCGAAAAGCGTATCGATCCGCGCCTGCCTCGCCGGCGGCGGGCTGGCTGCGGCCCTGCTGCTTCTGTGGCCCGCGGCCGGAATCGCCGGGGCGCTGGAGGACTGCCTGCAGCGCACGGCCAACCGCGCCGAAGTCACCCCCTGCCTGCAGGCCAACCGCAAGGCCGCCACCGACGCCATGCTCGAGCAGTTCCTCGCCGTGGAACGTGCGCTGGCCGACCTGGAGCAGGCGACCGGCCGCGGTGGCAAGACGGCGCAGC
>CALGWX010000317.1 GCA_937936215.1 uncultured Burkholderiaceae bacterium
GTCCGCTTCCGCGACGCCTCGGCCGTGCACCAGTTCGTGCTGCACGCAGTGCAGGCGGCGCTGGCGGAATCCGCCCGCACCGGCAGCGAAAGCGCGGCACCAATCACGCGGCTGGCCGATCTCGCGGCCGCGCGCGCACCAGCGCGGCCGTGGACGCAAGCGGCGCTCGGCGTCGAGCAGCCGGTCGCGCCCTATCTCGCCTTGCTCGCCGAAACGCGCGCGCCGCCGGCCGCCTCGGAAGGCATCGCTGCCGCGGTTTGGGGGGCCAGCCCGTTCGCCGCCACGGCAGGAAACGCGACGTTGCCGCGGGCGGCCACGTCCCCCGGCGGCAGCGGCTTGTCGTATGCGGCCGCCGCGGCCGGCGAGGCGCCGCCGCTCGGCTACGCCATCGCGCAACTGGGCGGCGTCTTCGTGCTGGCGCAGAACCGGCACGGGCTGGTCATCGTCGACATGCACGCCGCGCACGAGCGGATCGTCTACGAGAAACTGAAGCGCCAGCTCGACGCGCAGGCGATCCCGCAGCAGCGCCTGCTGATTCCGCAGGTGTTCGCGGCCGACGCGCTGGAGGTGGCCGGCGCCGAGGAGCATGCCGAAACGCTGGCGGCCATTGGGCTCGACCTCGCCCCGGCCGGGCCGGCGCAACTGGCGCTGCGCGCCGTGCCGGCACTGCTCGCCGACGCGGCAGCAGCCGCCGGCCCACAACTGGCGCGCGACGTGCTGCGCGACCTGCGCGAATTTGGCGGCAGCCGCGTGCTGACCGAGCACCGCAACGAGTTGCTGGCCACGCTGGCCTGCCACGGCGCGGTGCGCGCCAACCGCCGGCTAACGCTCGAAGAGATGAACGCCCTGCTGCGCGAAATGGAGGCCACCGAGCGCGCCGATCAGTGCAACCACGGCCGGCCCACCTGGGTGCAGCTTTCGCTGGCGGACCTGGACCGCCTGTTCCTGCGCGGGCGATGACGGCAGCGCCGGCCGTCGGGGCGGTGGCGGTGACGGGCTCGCCGGCCGCCGCGGCAGGAGCGCCAACGGCGGCAGCCGCGACGGCGCCGTCCGAAGCCGCATCGCCGCTGGCGAGGGCCGCATCAGCACCGGCCGAAGCCGATTCGCCGCCGACCGCGGCCGCCGTGCCTTGGCTCGCCGGCTGTCGGCGCGAGGACGGTCGCGGCGCGGGCAGCCGGCCCGTGCGAGCTGTGACATGCGCCGCCTTGATCGCTGCTGCCCAACGTCCGGCTTGTTCGCGCCGACCGCGCGCATCGTGTGCCGGACACGAATGAGGGGCGCCGCCTCCACGCCGCCGGAGGCCGCCGCGTTGAGCGCCGGCGCGCTGCTGGGGCTGACCGCCGGCCTGATGATGCTGCAGCCGCTGGCCACCGACCTGTACCTGCCGGCGCTGCCAGGCATCGCGAGCTACTTCGGCGTCGGCGTCGCCACGGCGCAGTGGACGCTGTCGATCTTCGTGGCCACCTTCGGCCTGTGGCAGTTGGCGGCGGGGCCGCTGTCCGACCGTTTTGGCCGCTACCCGGTGATCGTCGGCGGGGCAGCCGTCTACTGCGCCGCGAGCGTGCTGGCGATGCTGGCGCCGACGATCGAGGTGCTGATCGGCGCGCGTCTGCTGCAGGCGGCCGGCGCCTGCTCGTGCCTGGTCGGCGCGCGCGGCATCGTGCGTGACCTGCGGGCGCCGGCCGAAGGCGCGCGGCTGCTCGCCTCGGCCTCGACGATCATGAGCGTCGCGCCGCTGGCCGGGCCGATCCTGGGCGCCTACCTTTATGTGGCCTTCGGCTGGCGCGCCACCTTCGCGGTGCTGGCGCTGTTCTCGCTGCTGCTCGCCGCCGCGGTGATGCTGCGGCTTCCGGAAACCAACCGCCACCGCAACCCGCGCGCGCTCGAACTGGCGCCGATGCTGCGCACCTACGCGCGCATCGCCCGCTCGCCCGCCTTCCGCGCCTACACGCTGGCGGCCACCGCCACCTACGCCGGCCTGTTCGCCTTCATCTCCGGCTCGTCGTTCGTGCTGATCCGCGTGCTCGGCGTCTCAGCGCCGGCCTTCGGCGCGTCCTTCGCCACCATGGTGGCCGGCTACCTGGTGGGCACGATCGTCTGCCGCGCGCTGGTGGCGAAGCGCGGGCTCCAGTACACGGTCTGCGTCGGCGCGGCGTTGCAGGCGGCGGCCGGACTGACGATGGCCGGACTGGTGGCGGCGGGCGTGCACGTACCGGCGACCATCGTCGCGCCGATGTTCTTCTACGGCGTGGCGCACGGGATGATCCAGCCGCCGGCGCTGTCGGGCGCGATGGCACCTTTCCCGCGCAGCGCCGGCGCCGCGACCGCCCTGCTCGGCCTGGTGATGATGGCGGTGGCGTCGCTGGTCGGCTTCTGGATCGGGGCCAGCTTCGACGGCACGCTGGCGCCGCTTTCCTACACGATCTGCGCCGCGGCGCTGGCCTCGGCGCTGGTCGCCTTCACGCTCGTGCGCCGGCACGGCAACGTCGACGCCCATGGCTGACGCGGTGCTGCTGCTCGGCCCCACCGCCTGCGGCAAGTCGGCGCTGGCGATGGCGCTCGCGAATCCGCTGCCGCTGGAGATCGTCTCGATCGACTCGGCGCAGGTCTACCGCGGCATGGACATCGGCACCGCCAAGCCCTCGG
>CALGWX010000318.1 GCA_937936215.1 uncultured Burkholderiaceae bacterium
TCGCCGGCGACCGCGTCGACGCCGAGACGGTCGAGCGGCCACGCCGCTGGCAGGTGGCGCGCATCCGCAACTTCATGCTCGGCTTCGGGCTGATCAGCTCGGCCTTCGACCTGCTCACCTTCGCCCTGCTGCTGCTCGTGCTGCGGGTGGCCACCGAGGAGTTCCGCACCGCGTGGTTCGTCGAGTCGCTGCTCACCGAACTGGCGATCCTGCTCGTCGTGCGCACGCAGCGGCCGTTGACGCGTAGCCGACCCAGCGCCGCCGTGCTGTGGTCGAGCGTGGCGGTGGCGGTGGCCGCGGTGGCGCTGCCCTACCTGCCGGTGATCGCGCCGACCTTCGGCTTCGTGCCGCTGCCGCCGGCCCTGATGGCGCTGCTGCTGGCGATCACGCTGGCGTACGTCGTCGTCAACGAGTGGGCCAAAAAGCGGTTCGGGCGGCGGTTTGGCTTCTGACCGGGGGGGCCAAAAGGCGATCCGGGCAGCGGTTCGGGTTCTATAGGCGCGCACGCGTTCTTCAACAGCCTGACCAGGCAAAAAAAAGCGATCCGGGCAGCGGTTCGGCTCCTGAGGGGTCAGCCGGCGCGGCCGATAGACTGCCCGCCATGCTCTGGCTCCTGCAGCACGTCATCGGCGGCTATGCGCGCACGCACCCGCTGCGCGCGGCGGTGCAGGTCGTCGCCATCGCCGTTGGCGTCTCGCTCGGCTACGCCGTGCACCTGATTAACGCCTCGGCGCTGCAGGAGTTCTCCGCCGCCGTGCGGCAGGCCAGCGGCCAGGCCGATGCGTCCGTGATCGGGCCGCGCGAGGGATTCGACGAAGACGTCTACGCGCGCGTGGCGGGCTCCGAGGCGGTCGAGTGGGCCAGCCCCGTGCTCACCGTCGAGGCGCCGATCGTCGAGCCGGCGCGGCTGCGCGGCCGCTCGCTGCCGATCGAGGGGGTCGACATCCTGCGCTCGGCCGCCTTGGCGCCGCACACGATCGGCGAGCCGGCCGAAGACGGCGGCCGCTTCGCCCTGCTCGACGACGGGCTGTACCTGTCGCCGGCGGCGCTGCAGGCGCTGCAACTGGCCGTCGGCGACCGCCTCGGCGTGCAGGTCGGCGGCCGCGTCGAACGGCTGCGCATCGCCGGCCGGCTTCCGGCCGCGCGCGCGGGGCAGGTGCTCGGCGTGATGGACCTCGGCTTCGCGCAGTGGCGGCTCGACCGGCTCGGCCGGCTGTCGCGCATCGACGTGCAGTTCGCCGCCGGCGCCAACCCGCAGCGGGCGGCGCGCGACTGGCAACTGCCCGCCGGCGTCGCGCTGCAGACGGCCGAGTCGGCCGCCACGCGGGTGTCGAATCTCTCGCGCGCCTATCGCGTGAACCTGAACGTGCTGGCGCTGGTGGCGCTGTTCACCGGCGCCTTTCTCGTCTACTCGCTGCAGGCGCAGGGCGTGGCGGCGCGGCGCACACAACTGGCCTTCTTGCGCGTGATCGGCACCACGCGCGGCGAGGTCGAGCGGCTGCTGCTCGCCGAGTCCGCGCTGCTGGGCGTCGTGGGCAGCGCGCTGGGCATCGCCCTGGGGCTGGCCATCGCCAAGGCCGCCTTGGGGCTGCTCGGCGGCGACCTCGGCGGCGGCTTCTTCACCGGCGTGCAGCCGCCGCTGCTCGTCGACGCAGGCGCCACGCTGCTCTTCTTCGCCCTCGGTGTCGCGGCAGCCACCGTCGGCGGCTGGCTGCCGGCGCGCGACGCGGCGCAGTCGGCGCCCGCGCTCGCGCTGAAGGCCGGCTCCGGCCTCGACCGCGAAGCCGCGCCGGCGCGCCCCTGGCCGGCGCCGCTGCTGGCCGTCGCGGCCGCCCTGCTGCTTGCCGCGCCACCCGTAGACGGGATTCCGCTCGGCGCCTATCTCGCCGTCGCCTTGCTGCTGGTGGCGGCGATCCTGGCCAAACCCCTGGTGGCACCTTGGCTGTTCCGGCCGCTGCAGGCGTGGCTGGCGGGGCGGCGGTTGCCGCCGGCAGCGGCGCCCTGGTGGTTGGCCGCAACGCGGCTGGCGGCGACGCCGCGCTTCGCCGCCATCGGCGCGGCCGGCATCGTGGCCAGCTTCGCGCTGATGGTGGCGATGGCGACGATGGTGGCGAGCTTCCGCGTCTCGGTGGACCAGTGGTTGGCGCGCGTGCTGCCGGCCGACGTCTACGTGCGCGCCGCCGCGGCCACCGCCGGCAGCCTGGGCGGCACCACCGCCACCTTCAGCGCCGACGACCAGCGCACGCTGGCCAGCCACCCGCAAGTGGCGCGCGCGGAGTTCGCGCTCAACCTGAAGGTGACGCTCGATCCGGACCGCGCCGCGGTGTCGCTGATCGCCCGCCCGGTCGACCGCGCCAACGCCGCCAGGCAACTGCCGCTGACCGGCGAGGCGCTCGCCTGGCGCGAGGGCTTGCCGCCGCCAGCGTGGGTGTCGGAAGCGATCGTCGACATCTACGGCGCCCGCGTCGGCGGCACGATCGACCTGCCGATCGCGGGGCGCGCGCAGACCTTCGTCGTGGCCGGCGTCTGGCGCGACTACGCGCGCCAGTTCGGCGCCGTAATCGTCGATGCCGCCGACTACGAGCGGATGGCCGGCGCCGCGCCACGCACCGAGGCGGCGCTGTGGCTGGCGCCGGGCGCGAACGCCAACGAGGTGATCGCCGACCTGGTGCCGCGGCTGCAGGCGCAAAGCGCCGAGTTCCTGCCCGCCGGCGAGATCCGCGCCATCAGCCTGCGCATCTTCGACCGCAGCTTCGCCGTGACCTACGTGCTGGAGATCGCCGCCATCGTCATCGGGCTGACCGGCATCGCCGCCACTTTCTCGGCGCAGGCCATCGTGCGCATGCGCGAGTTCGGCATGCTGCGGCATCTCGGCGTCACCAAGGGCCAGGTCCTGGCGCTGCTGGCGATCGAGGGACTGCTGGTCACCGGGCTGGCGATCGTCATCGGCCTGGCGGTGGGGCTGGCGATCGCCTGGATCCTCGTCGATTTCGTCAACCCGCAGTCGTTTCACTGGACGATGGACTTCCGCGTGCCGCTGGGGCTGGTGGCAGGGCTTATCGTCGCGCTGCTCACCGCCGCGGCGCTCACCGCGCTCGCCGCTGGCCGCCGCGCCGTGGCGCCGGATGCGGTGCTGGCAGTGCGGGCCGACTGGTAGCGCGATGAAGCGCCGCGCCTTCCTCGCCCTGGCCGCGGCGCCCATGTTGCACGCGCGGGTGGCGGTCGAGTTTCCGGCGGTCGTGCCGCGCCCGCTTGTCTTCCCGCGCGACCACGGCGCCCACCCCGACTACCGCACCGAGTGGTGGTACCTCACCGGCTGGCTCGACGCCGAGCCGCAGCCGCTGGGCTTCCAGATCACCTTCTTTCGCACTCGCACCGAGATCGACCCGGCCAACCCGAGCCGCTTTGCCGCGCAGCAGCTCGTCATCGCCCACGCCGCCATCGCCGATCCCGCGCACGGCAGCCTGCTGAAGGACGAGCGCATCGCCCGCGCCGGCTTCGGGCTGGCCGAGGCCTCTGAGGCCGACACCGACGTGCGGCTGGACCGCTGGTGCTTCCGTCGCCGCGGCGACGGCGCCTACGAGTGCGTCGCCCCGGCACGCGGCTTCTCGCTGCGCTTCACGGCGCGGCCGACGCAGCCGCTGCTGCTGCAGGGCGAAGACGGCTTCTCGCGCAAGGGGCCGCATCCCGCGCAGGCGAGCTATTACTACTCGCAGCCGCAGCTTCGGGTCGAGGCGGAACTGGCCCGTAACGGCGCCGCGCGCCGGCTCGGCGGCACCGCCTGGCTCGACCACGAATGGTCAAGCACGCTGCTCGACCCAGAGGCCGCCGGCTGGGACTGGGTCGGCATGAACCTCGACGATGGGGCGGCGCTGACCGCCTTCCAGATCCGCCGTCGCGGCAGCGGCGAAAAGCTCTATGCCTACGCGTCACTGCGCGAGCCGGGCGCTTCGCGGCCGCGCCTGTTCGCCCGGCACGAGGTGGAGTTCACGCCGCTGCAGCCGTGGACCTCGCCGCGCACGCGTGCCACCTGGCCGGTGGCGCAGCGCCTGCGCGTCGGCGGGCGCACGTTCGACACGCGGCCGCTGTTCGCGGACCAGGAACTGGACTCCCGCGCCACCACCGGCGCCGTGTACTGGGAAGGCGCGAGCCTGCTGCTCGAATCCGGCCGCCGCGTCGGCCGTGGTTATCTCGAGATGACGGGGTACGTCGCGCCGATCCGGCTTTGAGCGAGCCGCGCTGCGGTACCCGGCGCCAAGGGGGCGGGGCCAACGGCCTCGGCAGCCGCCGGTGGCGACGCGCGACTCGCGCCGAGGGCGAAGGCCGGGTGTCGCTGCCTTACGATCCGCCGCTGCACTCCGTTCGGTCACCACTTCCCATGCCCGCCCTGCACTGGCCCGCGCTCGTCACGCTGGCTGCCCTGGCGCTGAACTTCGCCACGGTGGCGATCGTCGGCCGCGCCCGCGGCAAGTACGGCGTCAAGGCGCCGGCCACCACGGGCCACGAACTCTTCGAGCGCGCCTTCCGCGTGCAGATGAACACGCTGGAGAACACGGTGATTTTCCTGCCGGCGCTGTGGCTGTGCGCGCTGTACTTCGGCCCGCTGACGGCGACCACGCTCGGCGGCCTGTGGCTGGTGGGCCGCATCTGGTATGCCGCCGCCTACCTGCGCGAGCCACAGTCCCGCGGCGGCGGCTTCGTGCTCGCGTTCGTCGCCTGGGGCGGCCTGATGATCGCGGCCTCATGGGGCGTGCTGCGCGCGCTGCTCGCCGGATGATCGACGCGGCTTCCGCCCAGACAGCCGGCGACACGGACCGGCACGAGTCGAGCTCGGCACGGTCGTCGCCCAGCACGGCGCCCGCCGACGAGATCGCCGCAGACCGCCGGTGAGTGCCTTGACCGCGCAACCTGCCCCGTCCGCGGCGGCGGCACCGGCGCCGCCAGCGGCGCGGCTGCGGCCGCTGCGCTCGCTGCTGCCGTACCTCGCGCCCTACAAGCCGCAGATCGCCCTCGCTCTGCTGTTCCTGCTGCTGGCGGCCGCCAGCACGCTCGCCCTGCCCTACGCGGTGCGGCTGCTGGTCGACGGCGGCCTGGCGCTGGACGCCAGCGGCGACCGAGCTGCCAAGCTCGCCGCGATCCGCAGCCACTTCCTGCTGCTATTCGCCGTCGCGGTGGCGCTGGGCGTCTTCACGGCGGCGCGCTTCTACATGGTCACCTGGCTCGGCGAGCGCGTCACCGCCGAGCTGCGCCAGGCCGTCTACGCGCACGTGCTGCAGCAGAGCCCGCAGTTCTTCGAGACGCTGAAGACCGGCGAGGTGCTGTCGCGCCTGACCACCGACACCACGGTGATCCAGAACGCGGTCGGCTCCAGCGTCAGCATGGGCCTGCGCAACGCCGTGCTGCTCGTTGGCGGCCTGGCGATGCTGATCGCCACCAGCCCAGGCCTGATGCTGACCGTCTCGGGGATCATCGTGCTGGTGGTGCTGCCCGCGGTGCTGATCGGCCGCCGCGTGCGCAAGCTGTCGCGCGCCAGCCAGGACCGCATCGCCGACACCAGCGGCATCGCCGGCGAAATCCTCAACGCGATTCCGGTCGTCCAGAGCTTCACGCAGGAGGCCGCCGAGGCGCGGCGCTTTGCCGCCGCCAACGAGCAGGCCTTCGCCGCCTCGGTGCGCCGCACCGGCGTGCGCGCGCTGCTCACCGCCTTCGTGATCATCGGCGTGTTCGGCTCGCTGCTCTATGGCCTGTATGGCGGCGTCAAAGCGGTGTTCGCCGGCGAGATCACTGCCGGGCAACTGAGCCAGACCGCGCTTTATGTCGCCGTGGTGGCCGGCGCCGTCGCCGTGCTGGCGGAGGTCTGGGGCGAACTGCTGCGCGCCTCCGGCGCCACCGAACGGCTGATGGAGCTGCTCAGCGCCCGCTCCGCCGTGGCCGATCCCGCTGTGCCGCTCGCGCTGCCGCCGCCGGCGGGCGGCGTGCGCGTCGAGTTCGAGGCGGTGCGCTTCGCCTACCCCTCGCGTAAGCAGCAGCCGGTGCTCGACGGCCTGTCCCTTGCCATTGCACCGGGCGAAAACGTCGCCCTAGTCGGCCCCTCGGGCGCCGGCAAGACGACCATCTTCCAGCTGCTGCAGCGCTTCTACGACATCGACGACGGCAGCCTGCGCATCGACGGCATCGACGTGCGCCGCCTGCGCCTGGCCGACCTGCGCGCGCGCATCGCCGTGGTGCCGCAAGAGCCGGTGATCTTCTCCGGCACGGTGCTGGAGAACATCCGCTACGGCCGTGCCGACGCCAGCGACGAGGAAGCGCTGGCGGCGGCGCGCGCCGCCTTCGTCGACGAGTTCGTCCGCGCCCTGCCGGAGGGCTACGCCACCTTCGTCGGTGAGCGCGGGCTGCGGCTGTCCGGCGGGCAGCGGCAGCGGGTGGCAATCGCGCGTGCGATGCTGAAGAACGCGCCGCTGCTGCTGCTCGACGAGGCCACCTCGGCGCTGGACGCCGAGAGCGAGCGCGCCGTGCAGGCGGCGCTGCGCGCGGCGATGGCCGGCCGCACCACCATCGTCATCGCCCACCGGCTGGCCACCGTGCAGCGCGCCGACCGCATCTACGTGCTGCAGGCCGGCCGCATCGTCGATGCCGGCAGCCACGCGGAACTCACCGCCCGCGGCGGCCTGTACGCGCGGCTGGCGGCGCTGCAGTTCGCCGGTTGACGCCCGGTTGCTCCGGCACCCGCCGATAGAATCGCGCGCCATGCGCCAGTACGAAGACTTCATGCGCCACGTGTTCGAGCACGGGGTCGACAAGCGCGACCGCACCGGCACCGGCACGCGCTCGGTCTTCGGCTACCAGATGCGCTTCAACCTTCGGGAGGGCTTCCCGCTCGTCACCACCAAGAAGCTGCACCTGCGCTCGATCATCCACGAGCTGCTGTGGTTCCTGCGCGGCGAGTCGAACCTGCGTTACCTGCACGAGCACAACGTCACCATCTGGGACGAGTGGGCCGACGAGCACGGCGAGCTCGGCCCCGTCTACGGCGTGCAGTGGCGAAGCTGGCCCACGCCCGACGGCGGCCACATCGACCAGATCAGCAACGTGCTGCGCGAGATCCGCTCGAACCCGGACTCGCGGCGGCTGATCGTCTCGGCGTGGAACGTCGCCGACCTGCCGAAGATGCGCCTGCCGCCGTGCCACCTGCTGTTCCAGTTCTACGTCGCGCAGGGGCGGCTGTCGTGCCAGCTCTACCAGCGCTCGTGCGACATCTTCCTCGGCGTGCCGTTCAACATCGCCAGTTATAGCCTGCTGACCCACATGGTGGCGCAGCAGTGCGACCTGGACGTCGGCGACTTCGTCTGGGTCGGCGGCGACTGCCACATCTACAGCAATCACTTCGAGCAGGTGCGCGAGCAGCTGGCGCGCGAGCCGCGGCCCTATCCGAAGCTGGCGATCAGGCGCCGGCCGTCGACGCTGTTCGACTACGTCTACGAGGACTTCGAGATCGTCGGCTACGACCCGCACCCGCACATCAAGGCGCCGGTGGCGGTGTAGCCCCGGCCCGGCGGGCCGGCAGAAGCCGCGTCGCGGCGCCGCTGCCGCAACCGGCGACGCCACGGTGCCGACGATCCGGGCCACCAACGTCCCTCAACCATGCTGCGCGGCGCCGCCCTTGCTGGCCTGATCGGCCTCACCCTCGCGTGGGGGCTGAACTGGCCGATCATGAAGTTCTCGCTGCGCGAACTGTCGCCGCTGTACTTCCGCGCCGCGACGATGAGCGGCGGCGCGCTGCTGCTGCTGGCGTGGTTCACCGCCCGCGGCCACGACATGCGACTGCCGCGCGCGGCCTGGCTGCCGGTGGCGGCGCTGGCGGCCCCCAACGTGCTCGGCTGGCACCTGTTCTCGATCCTCGGCGTGCAGGAGTTGGCCTCCGGGCGCGCGGCGATCCTCGGCTTCACGATGCCGATCTGGACCGCGCTGCTCGCGGTGCTGTTCTTCGGCGAGCCGCTGTCGCGTCGCATCGCAATCGGCGTGGCCTGCGCGGCGGCGGCGATCGCGCTGCTGGTGGCCGAGGAGGCGTTTTCGCTCGCCGGCCGGCCGTTGGGCATCGCGTGGATGCAGATCGCGGCGCTGTCCTGGGCGCTGGGCACGATCCTGATGCGGCGCACGCGGCTGGCACTGTCCACGCCGGCGATCACGGTGTGGATGATGCTGCTGTCCTCGGCCGCGTTCTGGCTGCTGGCGCCGCTCTTCGAGCCGTGGCCACGGTGGCAGTTCTCGGCGCCGATGTGGCTCGCGCTCGCCTGGGGCGTGGCCGTCAACTACGGCATCGCGCAGGTGGTGTGGTTCGGGCTGGCGCGAAGCCTGCCGCCCACCGCCAGCGCCTTCTCGATCATGGCGGTGCCGCTGGTGGGCACGGTCTCGGCGATCGCGATCGTCGGCGAGGTGCCGCGCTGGCAGGACTGGGCGGCAGCGCTGTTCGTTATCCTCGCCATTGCCTCGGCGCTGCTGCGGCGGTGATCGCGGGGGCGGGGCGCGGAGCCGATCTGACCGTAGCGCAAGATCGGGCATGATTGCCCCATGCACGCCACCGAGTTGATCGAACTGCTGAAGCGGCACAAGCCGGTCCTCGCCGAGCGCTTCGGCGTCACACGGCTCGCGCTCTTCGGCTCGACCGCACGCGGCGGCGCCGGAGCGGGCAGCGACGTCGACATCCTGGTGTCGTTCGACGGACCCGCCACGTCGCCGAAGTACTTCGGCGTTCTGTTCTATCTCGAAGACCTGCTGGGGCGGCCCGTCGATCTCGTGACCGACAGGGCGCTGCGCGAGCGGCTCAGGCCCTACGTGGAGCGGGATGCCATCGCCGTCTGAACGGGACGCCTGGCTTTATGTCGAGGACATGCGGGTCTTCTGCGAGCGCGTTCTCGCATATACGACGGCCGTCGATCATGACGCGTTCGTCGCCGATTCGATGCGCTACGACGCGACGCTGCGCAACCTAGAACGGCTCGGCGAGGGGGCCAGCCGAGTGCCGGCGGAGATCCGATCCGCCGCGCCGCAGATTCCGTGGCGTCAGGTCATCGCGACGCGCAATCGGCTGATTCACGCCTATCTCGGCATCGACGACGACACGATCTGGAGCATCGTGCGCGACGACGTGCCTGCGCTTCATGGCGAACTGTGCCGGCTGCTTGCGGCGCGGCCTCATCCGGCCTCGTGACCCCACCCATGGGTCTGCCCGTCATCCGGTAAGGGGAAGCACATCCTCCACATGCAAAGACCGCGTCTCACCGTCATCGTCGCCCGCGCCCGCAACGGCGTGATCGGCCGCCGCGGGGCGCTGCCGTGGCGGCTGCCGGAGGATCTCGCGCACTTCAAGCGCACGACGATGGGCCACCCGATCGTGATGGGCCGCAAGACCTGGGAGTCGATCGGCCGGCCGCTGCCCGGCCGCCGCAGCATCGTCGTGTCGCGACAGCCAAGTTTCGAGGCCACGGGCGCCGAGGTGGCCGAAAGCCTCGACGCGGCGCTGGCGCTTTGCGCGGGCGCCGAGGAGGTCTTCGTCATCGGTGGCGCGCAGCTGTACGCCGAGGCGCTGCCGCGCGCCGACCGGCTCATCGTCACCGAGATCGATGCCGATTTCGAAGGCGACACCCACTTCCCGGCGACCGACCCGGCGCTTTGGCGCGAAGCGGCGCGCGAGCATCAGCCGCCGACGGACGCGCGGCCGTTCGGCTTCGACTTCGTTACCTATCTGCGCCGGAGCTGAGCAGGACCGCCGCCGCCAAGCCGAAAGCGACGCCTTGCTTTGAGCGACAGAGTCGCGACAATCGGGATGGCTTTCGGCCGCGGTGCCGCGCGGGTGCTCCGCCCCGCCGCCGCGCAGGGAGCGAGGTCCGCTGGCCCGTGCGAGCGCAGGGCGCCGCGGCGATCGCGAAACCTCTCCCGGTCCGCGCGCCGGCGCGCGCCCGCGCTGCACTTCTCGGCCACCGCCGCCGTCGATACGTCGATAATCCGCCCTCGACGACGCGGCGCCGGCCGCCAGACGTGATGCCACCATGCGCCAGCTCAGCCGCAACGACACGCTGTTCCTCGCCTCCGAATCGGCGCACTCGAAGTCGAACGTCAGCCTGATCCAGATCTACGACCCCTCAACGGCGCCGGAGGGCCGGCTGCGCTTCAAGGGCATCCTGTCGCTGATCGAAAGCCGGCTGCACCGCTCGCCGATCTTCCGCCAGAAGCTGATCGAGGTGCCGCTGGGGCTGGACGAGCCGTACTGGATCGAGGACGAGAACTTCGACCTCGAGTACCACGTCCGCCACATCGCCCTGCCCAAGCCCGGCGACTGGCGGCAGTTCTGCATTCAGGCCTCGCGCATCCACGCCCGGCCGCTCGACCTCAACCGGCCGCTGTGGGAGCTGTACGTCATCGAGGGGCTGGACAGCCTGCTCGACCTGCCACAGGACAGCTTCGCGCTGCTGACCAAGCTGCACCATGCGGCGATCGACGTCGACCTCGGCACCGAGATCATCACGCTGCTGCACGACACCTCGCCGCGGCCGCCGGCGCCGGAGCCGCCGGAGCCTTGGTTCCCGGAGTCGGCGCCCAGCAGCCTCGAACTCGTCTGGCGGGGGCTGGTGAACACCGCGACCTCACCGCGGCGGCTGCTGCAGCCGCTCGGCAACGCGGCCGCGCGGGTGGCGCCGGCGGTGCGCGAGTTCACCGCCGAGCTGCTGCACAAGGAGGAGCCGTTCCCGGTCACGCGCTTCAACTCGGTGGTCTCGCCTTACCGCGTGTTCGAGACGCGGCGCTTCCTGCTCGACGAGTTCCGTGCCATCCGCACGCTGGTGCCGGGCGCCAAGGTCAATGACGCGGTGATCGCGGTATGCGCCGGCGGGCTGCGCCGCTATCTCGAGGCCAACGACGAACTGCCGGCGCAGGACCTCGCGGCACTGATGCCGCTGTACGTGCGCCACCCGCAGGCCGACCCCGGCGCGCGGCCGCAGGTCGAGTGGATGCAAATGATGCTCGGCACGCACCTAGCCGATCCCGTGCGGCGGCTGGCGCACATCCGGAAGCAGACCGCGGCCTCGCCACTGGTGGCGCGCGCCATCGGCGCCCGCGAGCTCACCGATCTCGGCACCCACGCGCCAGCGGCCACGCTTGCCATCACCGGCAAGATGCTCGGCCGCGCGCTGCTCGACGCCAGCCGCCGCGCCCCGCTGGCCAACTGCGCCATCGCCAACGTGCCGGGGCCGTCGGTGCCGCTATACCTGAACGGGGCGCGGATGACCTACTTCTCGGCGATCATGCCGATCAACGACGGCCTGGGGCTGGTCTTCGCGGTGACGAGCTACGACGGCCGCGTTATCGTCTCGCCGACCTCGTGCCGCGAGCAGATGCCCGATCCGGAGTTCTTCGCCCAGTGCGTGCGCGAGTGCTTCCAGGAGTACCTGGCGCTGGCGCAACGGCGCGCACGCGCGAAGGCCGCGCCGGCGCTGGGGCGCGGCGCGAAACCGCCAGCCGGTAAATCCGGCCGAGCAGCCCCGGCGGCGGCTCGAAGCGCCGCCACTGCCCCTCGGGCTGCGCCAGGCGGTCGGCCACGATCCAGAGCACCAGCGGGTTGAAGCCGAGGCCGAGGTGGCTGCCCGGGACGCGGATGTTCTCGTGCAGCTCGCGGTTGCCGTCGATCGTCGCCTCCTGCGGCGGCACCACTCCGTCGGTCAGCGAATACAGGCACGAGATCGGCACCGGCAGCGACTTCGGCTGCCACAGCCGCTTCGCGTGCTGGTGGCTGACGTGCGCGCGCGTGCCCATCGGGTGCGCGACCAGGCGATACAGCGCCTTGACCAGCGGCGCCGACTGGCTGCCGGCGCGGTCGATCGACACCGGGCTGCCGAGCGTGATCACCGTGCGCACGCACTCCGGCGCCTCGTGCGCGCCGTGCAGCGCGAACATGCCGCCGAGGCTCCAGCCGACCAGGCTCACCTTGCGGCCGCTCTTGTGGTGCATGTAGCGGATCTTCTGCTCCAGCGCCTGGGCGTGCCGCAGGTTGAAGCCGACATTGCGGCCGAAGCCCCACGTCTGCACCTCGTAGCCGCGGTTGCGCAGGAACAGCTTCAGCACCACCAGCGTCTTCTCGTCGGCCATGAAGCCCGGCAGCAGCAGCACCGGGTGGCCGTCGCCGCGCGGCGTGCGGGCGAGCCACGGCCAGTTCCACGGCAGCGTGGCCATCTCCAGCAGCGCGCGGCCCTCGATGAGCTGATGCAGCAGTCGCGGTGCGCCGACGTGCGGTTGTCTGCGGGTCATGCCAAGGGCGTCGGGTGATGAAGCCGAGCGCAGCTTACGCTGCCACAGCCGACGCTTTGCCGCGGTCGAGGCTTTGCTCAAGTCGCGGCCGCGTCCGGTGCAGGACGCGAAAAAGCGATCGACGAGCCACCGCACGCCCCGCCCGACTCTGGTCAGGTCAGCGCTGCGCTCGGCGCCGGCCGCGGCCGTGGGCGGCGAACGGGGCAGCCCGCGCTGCTGCGAACGTTGAAGCGCCGGCACCACTTCGCCTTCGCCGCAGCCACGTTGCATCGCACCCATGCTGCGGCGCAGCACGCGCAGTCCTTCGAGCGTCACGGCGGCGTCGCCGGGAGCACAATGCGCGCAGCGCGGCTTGCGTTGATCCTGCCGTTCGGGGAGTCGACTCCATGCGCCACTGGCTGCTGCTTTCGCTCTGCGCCCTGCTCGCCGCCTGCGCCACGCCGCCGCCCGCGAACCGGGCGCCGCAGTGGCTGTTCGACGAGGCGCTGTTCGCCGCGCCTTCGGAGCGGGTCAGCGCCGACGAGATCTTCGCCGTCAGCGACGCCATGCGGCAGTACCTGGCGCGGCCGGAGGTCGTCGCCCAGCTGCGACGCAAGGGGCCGCAACGCGGCCTGCTCGACGCGCTGTACGAGAAGGGCGAGCTGAAGCTCGACTACGACGCCAGCGTCACCCGCACCGCGGCGCAGGCGTTCGACGCGCGCGCCGGCAACTGCATCTCGCTGGTGGTGATGACGGCGGCGTTCGCGCGCGAGCTGGGCATGCACGTCTACTTCCGCGCCGCCGTCATCGACGACGTGGTCAGCCGCAACCAGAACCTGCTGCTGCGCAACGGCCACGTCAACGTCACGCTCGCCCGGCCCTTCCGCGAGCTGTACCGGCCGCAGCACGACCTTTTGACCATCGACTTTCTGCCGCCGGAGCAGGTCAAGGGCCTGCGCACGCGCGAGATCGGCCAGGCCACCCTGGTCGCGATGTTCATGAACAACCGCGCCGTCGAGACCATGCTCGACGGACGGCTCGACGACGCCTACGCGTGGGCGCGCGAGGCAGTCCGCCAGGATCCGCAGTTTCTCGGCGCGCTGAACACCCTGGGCGTGGTCTACCTGCGGCGCGGGGCGCTGACGATGGCGGCACGCGTGTTCGCGCACGT
>CALGWX010000319.1 GCA_937936215.1 uncultured Burkholderiaceae bacterium
CCAGATCGCCGCCCGCCGCGGCAGCTTCTGCACGTCGAGGTAGCGCGCCACCGCCGCCGGCGCGTCGGCCAGGTGCGGCACCTCGTCGACCGTGCTCGACATCCGCTCCGACATGGCGCGAAAGCGCAGCTTCAGGTCGCCCTCGATCCGCGGCCGCGGCCCCGGCGGATGCCGCCGCAGGTAGTCTTCGACCGCCGCCAGTTCCTCGGCGGTGGCCGTCGCTGGACGGCGCTGCGCGGCGCGGATGCGCTGGAAGATGGCGGCGCGGGCGGCCGAGGTGTCGAAGTCGGAGTTCATTGTCGCGGCGGCCTCGTGTTGGCGCGGATGAAGTCGGCGATGCGCGCCACGCCGCGCTCGATCTGCGCCTCGCTGGCGGCGTAGGAGAAGCGGATGTGCTGCCCTTCGCCCTCGATGCGCGGGCCGAAGTGGATGTCGGCGAGCACGGCCACGCCGGCCTCGTGCAGCAGGCGCCGCCGCAGCTCCTCGGAATCTTTGGCGCCGATCAGCGCGCAGGCCTCGGTGACGTTCGGCCAGGCGTAGAAGGCGCCACCGGGCGTGGCGCACGAAAAGCCCGGCACCTCGTTCAGCAGGCGGACGATCAGGTCGCGGCGGGCGAGGAAGCGGCTGCGCATGGCCTCGGCGGCGTCCTGCGGCCCTTGGAGCGCCGCCAGCGCCGCCCACTGGCTGACCTGCGCGGCGCAGCTTTCGGTGTTAGTGATCCAGCGCGTGAACACCGGCGCGAGCGCCGCGTTGGCGGCGAAGCCGATGCGCCAGCCGGTCATCGCGTAGGTCTTGGAGGCGCCGTCGCAGATGATCGTCCGCTCGCGCATGCCGGGCAGCGCCGCGATCGACACGAACTGCCCGTCGTAGACCAGGCGGCTGTAGATCTCGTCGGCGTAGTCCCAAACCTGCGGCTGCCGGCGCAGCACCTCAGCGATCGCCTCGTAGTCCGCCTGCATGAGCAGGCCGCAC
Organism: uncultured Burkholderiaceae bacterium; assembly: GCA_937936215.1. Taxonomy (GTDB): domain Bacteria; phylum Pseudomonadota; class Gammaproteobacteria; order Burkholderiales; family Burkholderiaceae_F; genus JADJWR01. Next base: position 973 of record CALGWX010000319.1, read on the forward strand.
GTGGGGTTGTGCGGCGAGTTCAGGATCAGCAGCTTGGTCCGCGGCGTGATGCGCGCGGCAAGCTCCTCGGGATCGAAGGCGAAGCGATGCCGCTCGCGCAGCGGCAGCGGCACCGGCACCGCCCCCTGGGCGACGATCTGCGACTCGTAGATGGGAAAGCCCGGGACCGGGTAGATCACCTCGTCGCCGACGCCGTAGTCGGTCACCGAGGCGATCGCATAGGCGATGAAGGGCTTGGCGCCGGCGCCGATCACCACCTCATCGGGCGAGATGTCGAGGCCGCGCAGCTGCGACATCGACCGCGCCGCCGCCGCGCGCAGCTCGTCGATGCCGGCCGACGGCGTGTAGCCGTGCTTGCCGGCGCGGATCGCCGCCACCGCGGCGTCCTGCACGTGCGCCGGCGTCGGAAAATCGGGCTGGCCGATGCAGAAGGAAACGATGTCGCGGCCGGCGCGCGCCAACGCGTTGACCTCAGCCAGGACGACGAAGGCGTTTTCGGTGCCGAGGCTGTCGGCACGGCGAGAAAGAGCGGGCATCGAGGATCACAAGCGGGTGGATCGCGGCGATTCTATCGGCCCGTTCCTCGATGCCCCTTTTCTGCCGGCGCGCTGCGACGCCCTCGCCGCGGCACGCTGGCGGCGGCGTTCAGTGCTGGCCGCCCGCCCGGCCCTGGCCGCCGATCTGGCCGCGGACTTCGCCGGCGGGCAGCACGGTGCTGTGCACGTTCACATAGGTGACCCCGGCGAGGATGGCGTCGACGAGTTCGTCGAACTCCCCCGGCGCGATGAGTTGCGCCGCCGGCCCGACGACGTTGGCCGCCATCAGCGTGCCGTTGACCTCGCCCTCGGTTCCCGCTGGGCACACGGGCGTGCCCGCCGGGCCCGGATTGGTCGTGGTGCCGCACAGCCAGACGCTGATGCCGCCGTTGACGCCGTGCTGGCCCAGGTGAATGTGGGCCATGGTGATGTTGCCCTGCAGCCCCTTGTACGACAGCTCATAGAAGATCGCGCCGGCCTTGCGATCGATCCTGGCCTTGAACTCGCCGCGGCCGGGGCTGGAGGCCGCCGGCACCTCCTCATAGCCGGTCAGGCGGGCGTGGGCAGTCTGGGCGGTGACCGGCGCCGCAGCCGCAAAGGCGGCAAGCGCCGAAGCCAGCGCGATCAAGCGTGGACTCGTCATGGGTTTTCTCCTGGGTCAGGCCGCCGCCCGCGCCCGATGCGCAGCAGCACCTGTCGCGGCCAACATCGCTGACGCGCGGCTTCTTCCGGCCGTCACGCGCAGGCGCGATGGCGAGGGCGGGCCACGTCGGCCGCCAGGCCGCGCTGCCGGTGCGCCAGGCGCGACGCCGCACGGAAAGGCGCGCGCCGCGAAGACGGGCCATGAGGGCCCGCGGCGACAGCGTGCGGCGCCGCCCGCTACCAGCGCACGTCCAGGATCGCGCGGCTGGAGTCCTGCTCGACCCGGAAGCCGCGGCTGGCGAGCCGCTCGGCCAGGCGTTGCAGCAGGCGCGCGTCCGCCGGCAGCGGCGCCAGCGAGGGCCACGGGATGCGGCAGCCATCGGCGCCGCGGTCGGCGCGCTCGGCGATCATTGCCAGCGCCTTGCGCTCGAAGGCGTCGATGCGCCGTGCCGCCTCCGCCCGCGCCCGCCAGAGGTACGCCGCCGGCAGCGCCACCGACTCCATCAGCTTGGCCGCCGCCCCTGCCGTCACCGGCTCCGCCGTGGCGAAACCGAGTTCCAGGTGGTCGAGGCGCACGGTGGCGGTCTCCCCGGCCGCGCCCTCGCCGCCCTCGGGCCGCTCGACGCGGGGCACCGAGCTCACGTCGAAGCCCAGTGCAGCAAAGATGCGGCAGGCGCGGACCAGGCCGTGCTCGCGGGCCTCCTCGAGGGCGTCGAGCAGCTTGCCGCCGTAGAGCCGGCCGCTGCGGCCCGTGGCGAAGGGAACCGTCGCCTCGCCGATCGCCACCCGGGCGCGGCTCTCGCCAGCGTCCACCGCGGCCACCAGCGCTTCGGCCGCCTTCTCGTTGACCAGTCGCAGCGCGAAGGCGGCGGCACTCGCCGCGGCGCGGGCCTGTTGTGCGGAATCGATCATGTTGGCGCGAAATCTAGAGCTTGCCACTGGCCCGGCGCATCCGCCCGCCGGCGTAGTCCGGACGATGGCGCAGCGAGTCGGTCGGCACGACGGTCGTCAGCGCTTGATCTCGAAAACCTGGCGCAGGTAGGCAAGATAGGCCTCGTCGTCGCACATGTTCTTCTCCGGCGAGTCGGACAGCTTCGCGACCGGCTGGCCGTTGCAGCGCACCATCTTGATGACGATCTGCAGCGGCGTGTAGCCGAGGTCGTTGGTGAGATTGGTGCCGACGCCGAAGGCCAGCCGCGCCCGGCCGTGGAAGCGGCGATAAAGCTCGATCACCTTCGGGAACGTCAGCGAGTCGGAGAACACCAGCGTCTTGGTGCGCGGGTCGACCCGGTTCTTCTCGTAGTGCGCGATCAGCCGCTCGCCCCACTGGATCGGGTCGCCGGAGTCGTGCCGGGCGCCGTCGAACAGCTTGCAGAAGTACATGTCGAAGTCGCGCAGGAAGGCGTCCATGCCGTAGACGTCCGACAGCGCGATGCCGAGGTCGCCGCGGTATTCCTTGGCCCAGGTCTCGAAGGCGAAGGTCTGCGAGTCGCGCAGCCGCGGGCCGAGCGCCTGGCAGGCCTGCAGGTACTCGTGCGCCATCGTGCCCAGCGGAGTGAGGCCGTGCTTGACCGCGAACATGACGTTGCTGGTGCCGGCCAGGTGCTCGCCGAGCTCGCGCTTCAGCGTCTGCAGCACCTCGTCCTGCCAGCGCTTGGAAAAGCGCCGCCGCGTGCCGTAGTCGGCGATGCGCAGGTCCGCCAGGGTGGGGTCGTCGCGCACCAGCGCGATTTTCTCCATCAGCCGGCGGCGGCCGCTGTCCAGGTCGGGCGCCCGCTGCGTGGCGCGGAAGTACACCTCGTTGACGATCGCCAGCACCGGGATCTCGAACAGGATCGTGTGCAGCCACGGCCCCCTGATGACGATGTTGATCTCGCCCGGCCCCGGCTGCGCCGGCTCGACGTGGATGTACTTGGTGTTGAGCTGGAACAGGCCGAGGAAGTCGACGAAGTCGCTCTTGATGAAGCGCAGCCCCCGCAGGTAGGCGAGTTCGTCCTCGGTGAAACGCAGCGTGCAAAGCGCCTCGATCTGCTCGCGGATCTCCTCGACGTAGGGGGTGAGGTCGACACCGGCGTTGCGGCACTTGAAGCGGTACTCGACCTGCGCGCTCGGGAAGTGATGCAGCACGACCTGCATCATCGTGAACTTGTACAGGTCGGTGTCGAGCAGGCTGGTAATGATCATGGCGGTGGCGCGCGGTCAAGTCGGTATTTTCTCAGCGGTCGGCCCGCGCCCACGGGCGTGGCCGCCGCGAGCCTGGCGTCATGTCGAGCCGAAGCTCGGCGGCCGCTTGGCGAGGAAGGCGTCCACGCCCTCGGCGAAGTCGCGCGAGCCGGCGCAGCGCAGGAAGGCCGCCCGTTCGGCGTCGAGCTGGCCGCGCAGGTCGTGCTCGAAGGAGATGTGCATCAGCCGCTTCAGTTGCGCGATCGCCAGCGCCGGCCCGGCGGCCAGCCGCCGCGCCAGCGCCAGCGTCTCCTCCTCCAGTTGCGCCCGCGGCACGACGCGGTTGACGAGCCCGAGCCGGAGCGCCTCGGCGGCGTCGAACGGCTCGCCAACGAGCGCGATCTCCACCGCCTTGCGCAGCCCCACCAAGCGCGGCAGCGTCCACGAGCCGGCGAGATCGCAGCTGGTGCCGATGTTCACGTAGGCCAGCGAAAAGCGGGCGTCCTCGGCGGCGATGGCGAAGTCGCACGCCAGCGCCAGGCTCATGCCGGCGCCGGCCACCGCGCCGTGCAGGCAGGCGATCACCGGCGCCCGCAGTTCCATCAGCAGCACGATCGCCTCGTGCATCGGCCCGATCAGGCCGATCGCGGCGCCGGTCGGGTTGGCGTGCAGCTCCGTCAGGTCGCCCCCGGCGCAGAAGCCGCGGCCGGCGCCTTCGAGGATGACTGCGCGCACCGCGGCATTGGCGCTCAGGTCCCGCAGCGCATGGGCGAACGCCTGCGCGGTCGCGTGGTCGAGCGCGTTCAGCTGCCGCGGCCGGTTCAGGCGCAGGCGGACGATGCCGCCGTCGCGGTGGATCTCGAGGGTGTCCACGGCCTCGCCCATGGCAGAGGCGGCTAGCCGCTGACGCGGTAGTACGGCGCGGTGGCGCCGCGGTTCGCCTTCGCCTTCGCCAGTTCGGCGCGCGCCACCGTGCGCAGGTGCACTTCGTCCGGGCCGTCGACGAAGCGCAGCGCCCGGCCCCACGTCCACAGGTACGACAGCGGCACGTCGGGCGTGAGGCCCATCGCGCCGAAGACCTGCATCGCGCGGTCCACCACGCGCGTCTGCAGTTGCCCGGCGACATACTTGATCGCGGAAACGTCCACCCGCGCCGCCGCGTTGCCCGCCTTGTCCATCAGCCAGGCGGCGCGCAGCACCAGCAAGCGCGCCTGGTCGATCTCGACGCGCGACTGCGCGATCCAGTCCTGCACGTTGGCGAAGTCCGCCAGGTGCCGGCCGAAGGTGCGGCGCTCGAGCGCCCGCTCGCACATCAGTTCGAGCGCCAGCTCGCACTGGCCGATCGTGCGCATGCAGTGGTGCACCCGCCCCGGGCCCAGCCGCGCCTGCGCCAGCTTGAAGCCCTGCCCTTCCTCGCCGAGCAGGTTCGCCACCGGCACGCGCACGTCGCGGAAGACCAGCTCGCAGTGCCCCTCGGTAGCGTGGTGGTGCATGATGGGGATGTTGCGCACGACGGTCAGCCCCGGCGCATCGAGCGGCACCAGCACCATCGAGTGGCTGCGGTGCGGGTCCGCCTCCGGCCGCTCGTCGCTGCGGCCGAGCACGATCGCCAGCCGGCAGTTCGGGTGCACGGCGCCGGTGATGAACCACTTGCGGCCGTTGATGACGTACGCATCGCCGTCGCGGCGGATGCTGGTGCGGATGTTGGTGGCGTCCGACGAGGCCACGTCCGGCTCGGTCATCGCGAAGCAGGAGCGGATCTCGCCTTCGAGCAAGGGCTTGAGCCACCGCTCGCGCTGCGGGGCCGTGGCTGCCAGGTGCAGCAGCTCGATGTTGCCGGTATCTGGCGCGTTGCAGTTGAACACCTCCGACGACCACGGGATCCGGCCCATGATCTCGGCCATCGGGGCGTAGTCGAGGTTCGACATCCGCGTGCCCG
>CALGWX010000320.1 GCA_937936215.1 uncultured Burkholderiaceae bacterium
AGTCTCCTTGTCCTCTTCTTCGAACATCTCCGGGCCTAGCGCGCGGCCGCGTCGGCCGCTGCCGCAACCACGGCGGGTGCCGCGCTCGGCGCAGCGGCGACGGCCGCGCTGGCCACCGCCGGTACGACCTCGGCACGGGGCGGCTGCTGGCCGCCGTGCACGGCGGCGATGATCGGCACGATCAGCAGGGCGACGATGTTGATGATCTTGATCAGCGGGTTGACGGCCGGGCCGGCGGTGTCCTTGTACGGGTCGCCGACGGTGTCGCCGGTGACGGCGGCCTTGTGCGCGTCCGAGCCCTTGCCACCGTGGTTGCCTTCCTCGATGTACTTCTTGGCATTGTCCCAGGCGCCGCCGCCGGTGGTCATGCTGATGGCCACGAACAGCCCCGTGACGATGGTGCCCATCAGCACGCCGCCCAGCGCGGCAGGGCCGAGGAAGATGCCGACCAGGATCGGCACCAGCACCGGCAGCAGCGAGGGGATCATCATCTCCTTGATCGCCGCCGTGGTCAGCATGTCGACCGCCTTGCTGTAGTCGGGCTTGGCGGTGCGCTCCATGATCCCCTTGATCTCGCGGAACTGCCGCCGCACCTCGTTGACCACACTGCCGGCGGCGCGGCCGACGGCCTCCATCGCCATGGCGCCGAACAGGAACGGGATCAGGCCGCCGATGAACAGGCCAATGATCACCATGTGGTTCGAGAGGTCGAAGGTGACCTTGACGCCGGCCTGCTCCAGCCCGCCGGTGTAGTCGGCGAACAGCACCAGCGCCGCCAGGCCGGCCGAGCCGATCGCGTAGCCCTTGGTCACCGCCTTGGTCGTGTTGCCGACCGCATCGAGCGGGTCGGTGATGTTGCGCACGTCCTTCGGCAGCTCCGCCATCTCGGCGATGCCGCCGGCGTTGTCGGTGATCGGGCCGTAGGCGTCCAGCGCGACGATGATGCCGGTCATCGACAGCATCGACGTGGCTGCCACCGCGATGCCGTACAGGCCGGCGAGGTCGTAGGCGGTCAGGATCGCGGCGCAGATCGCGATCACCGGCCACGCGGTGGCCTTCATCGACACCGCGATGCCGGCGATGATATTGGTGGCATGCCCGGTGGTCGACGCCTGCGCCACGTACTTGACCGGCTTGAAGTCGGTGCCGGTGTAGTACTCGGTGATCCACACCAGCGCCGCGGTGAGCACCAGGCCGACCACCGCCGACAGGTAGAGGTTGAGCACGCTCATGCCGGCGCCCGCGGCCACCGGGCCGAGGATCCAGCTCGTCACCGGGTAGAACAGGATCAGCGAGATGACGCCGGCGACGATGAGGCCGCGATAAAGCGCGTTCATGATCTTGCCGCCGTCGCGCGCCTTGACGAAGTAGCAGCCGATCACCGAGGCGATGATCGAGGCGCCAGAGATCGCCAGCGGATAGATGATGCCGGCGTCTGAGCCCTTGAAGGCGAAGGCACCGATCAGCATGGTGGCAATCACCGTCACCGCGAAGGTCTCGAACAGGTCGGCCGCCATGCCGGCGCAGTCGCCGACGTTGTCGCCGACGTTGTCGGCGATCACCGCCGGGTTGCGCGGATCGTCCTCGGGAATGCCGGCCTCCACCTTGCCGACCAGGTCGGCGCCGACATCCGCCCCCTTGGTGAAGATGCCGCCGCCGAGTCGGGCGAAGATCGAGATCAGCGAGGCGCCGAAGGCCAGGCCGATCATCGGGTGCAGCAGCTCGCGCGGGCCGGCGCCGGCGTGCGTACCGAGCAGCACCCAGTAAAAGCCGGCCACGCCGAGCAGGCCCAGCCCAATCACCAGCAGGCCGGTGATCGCGCCGCCGCGGAAGGCGACGTTCAGCGCCGGGTTCAGCCCCCGTGTGGCCGCCTGCGCGGTGCGGACGTTGGCGCGCACCGAGACGTTCATGCCGATGTAGCCGGCGGCGCCGGACAGGATCGCGCCGATGGCGAAGCCGATCGCCGTCCACCAGCCGAGCAGCGGTGTGAAGCCGATCAGCAGGAACAGGGCGCCGCCGACGATGGCGATCGTGCGGTACTGGCGGTTCAGGTACGCCTGGGCGCCGGTCTGGACCGCGGCGGCGATCTCCTGCATGCGGCTGCTGCCGGCGTCCTGCTTGAGGATCCAGAGGATCGAAACCGCGCCGAAGCCCACGGCCAGCAGGCCGCAGGCGAGCGCGAGCATCAGTCCGGGTGACATCGCTTTCTCCTGTTGTGCGGAAACGTCGAGGGTTGAGGCGGGAACCGGGCTACGCCAGCGCTTCGAAGACGCGGCGCTTGATCTCTTCCACCGGGCCGACGCCGCTGACCTTGCGGTAGCGCGGCGCCTGCGCATCGCCGCTGGCGGCCCACTTCGCGTAGTAGTCGACCAGCACGCTCGTCTGCGCGTGGTAGACCTCGAGCCGCTTGCGGACGACCTCTTCTTTGTCGTCGTCGCGCTGGACCAGCGGCTCGCCGGTCACGTCGTCGCGGTCGGGCGCCTTGGGCGGGTTGAACTTAACGTGGTAGGTGCGGCCGCTGCCGGGGTGCACGCGGCGGCCGCTCATGCGCTCGATGATGTCGGCATCGGGCACGTCGATCTCCAGCACGAAGTCGACCTTGACGCCGGCCGAGCGCATCGCGTCGGCCTGCGGGATGGTGCGCGGGAAGCCGTCGAACAGGTAGCCGGCGGCGCAATCCGGCTCCTTCAGCCGCTCCTTGACCAGCCCGATGATGATGTCGTCCGAGACGAGCTGGCCGGCGTCCATCACCTTCTTGGCCGCCAGGCCGAGCGGGGTGCCGGCCTTGACGGCGGCGCGCAGCATGTCGCCGGTGGAGATCTGCGGGATGCCGAAGCGCTCCCGGATGAAGCCGGCCTGGGTGCCTTTGCCGGCACCCGGCGGCCCGAGCAAGATGATCCGCATCCCCCGTCCTGCCTCTGTTCGGTTTGTTGTGGTTGGCCCCTTGCGGGGCCGTCCGGCGCGTCCCCGCCGGCAAAACGCGCGGAGTCTAACCGCTCCGGCCGCGGTGCCCGCCCGTCACGACTTGGACCAATCGGGCAGCTTGCGCCGCACCGCGACGTTCTTCAGCCGCACGTAGGCGGGCAGCCCGTTAACGTAGGGCGGGTAGTCCTCGCCCTGGATCAACGGCGCCAGATAGGCGCGGCCCTTGGCGGTGACGCCGAAGCCGTCCTCGGTGATGAAGTCGCGTGGCATTTTGTGTTCCTGGTTGGCCACCTTGTCCAGCGGCGCGGTGCCGATCTTCCAGCGGTAGGGGCGGTTCGAGATGCGCACGATCGTCGGCATCAACGCATTGGCGCCCTTCAGTGCCAGCTCGACGGCGGCCTTGCCGACGGCGTAGGCCTGCGCGACGTCGGTCTTGGAGGCGATGTGCCGCGCCGAGCGCTGTAGGTAGTCGGCCACCGCCCAGTGCATCTTCAGCTTCAGCTCGCTCTTGACCAGGTTGGCGATCACCGGCGCCACGCCGCCCAACTGGGCGTGGCCAAAGGCGTCGCGCAGGCCCTGGTCGGCGATGAAGTTGCCGTCGGGCCCGTGCAGCCCTTCGGAGACGACCACGGTGCAGTAGCCGTGCGCGTCGACCTTGGCCTTCACCGCGGCAAGGAACTTGGCCTGGTCGAGCGGGATCTCCGGGAACAGGATCACCAGCGGCAGCGGATGCTCCTTGGTGTCGGCCAGCGCCGCCGCGGCGGCGATCCAGCCGGCGTGCCGGCCCATCACCTCGAGCACGAAGACCTTGGTCGAGGTCGAGGCCATCGAGTCCACGTCCATGCTCGCCTCGCGCGTGGACACCGCGACGTACTTAGCCACCGAGCCGAAGCCGGGGCAGTTGTCGGTGATCGGCAGGTCGTTGTCGATGGTCTTCGGCACGTGGATGGCCTGCAACGGGTAACCCATCGTCTGCGACAGCTGCGACACCTTCAAGCAGGTGTCGGCCGAGTCGCCGCCGCCGTTGTAGAAGAAGTAGCCGATGTCGTGGGCGCGGAAGACCTCGATCAGCCGCTCGTACTGGGCGCGGTCCTGTTCCAGGCTCTTGAGCTTGTAGCGGCAGGAGCCAAAGGCGCCGCCCGGCGTGTGCTTCAGGGCGGCGATCGCCGCCGGCGACTCGCGGCTGGTGTCGATCAGGTCCTCGTGCAGCGCGCCGAGGATGCCGTTGCGGCCGGCGTAGACCTTGCCGATGCGGTCCTTGTGCTTGCGGGCGGTTTCGATGACGCCGGCAGCGCTGGCGTTGATCACCGAGGTGACGCCGCCGGACTGGGCGTAGAAGGCGTTGCGGGGGGCAGCTTTGGCGCGGGCCATCGGGTCTCTCCTGTTGCGGTGCGGTTCGCGGCAGCAAGTTTAGAAGCCGGCCAAGGCGCCCCCTTGGCCGGGATCTGAACCACCCCGTCCAGCGGGGCATACAACCACAACGCAAACAGGATCTCCGGCGCAATGGCGCTGCGACCCACACCGCCCTCACGCACCTTGATCGCCGCATACATGCGGCTCAGAGCCTGCCGCTCGACCCACGCCCACACCAGCCGCGCCCGGTGGTCGGCCGGCAGCAGCGACTCCAGATCCATCGGCTGCAGCTCGACCTGGCTGCGGTTGGGCCGCACCACCGGCACCGGCGCAGCCCCCGCGGCCGCGCCGGCCGGGCCGTGCGATCGGCTCGGGCAGATCCTCAAACAACGCGCCCGTTGTGCTCATCGTCAATTCGCCCCCCCCTCCGCCGGCATCCAACCAGTGACGTTCGAGCCCCCATTCCATTGACCGCGTCAAACAAAAACTCACAGGCGCTCAGTCGCGTGGCCAAGGCGATGCCACGGCTTGATCGAAATTAAGGATCACACGAAGAGCGGCAAACATCACTCGCCGTCCGGAGACGACTTCTCCCCCGCCTTCGACGCCGACGCGGGCCCAGGTGCGGGCTTGCCAGATGAGCCGTACCGTTTCTCGACGCGCGGGTCGGGCATGCTGCAAACGGGCTTCGCGGGCGAGCAGGGAAGCCCCGCTGCCTTGCAAGCGATGGTGAACGTCGAGGGCTTCGTGTCGCAGGCCCGCAGACCAGGCCGGATGCCACTGCCAATCGGCTTCGAGCCAGCCGCCGCCAACACGCCCGCGGTAGTCGGCGAGCCCGTTGGCCGATTCCAGCTCGCCCTGTTCATGTCGAAGCCAGCCGGCAAGCGAAAGGGTTAACGGCAGCCGCAGGGCGGATTGCGCGCCTGTCCAGCGCATGCTGGCGCCGAACAACTGCGAACGTCCGGAGAAGCAGATGACTTGCCGCAACATCGGATCGCATATGGGCGAACCGTGGCTGTGACCGACGGCAGGACTCGTATTGGCGGCTCGGGCCTTTGGCTCCACCTTTAGCCATGCCACGTCGGCCGACCAGGCGGCCCAGGTTGCGCCGGCGCGCAAGCTCAGCCCCGGTTTCGCACTGCCTCCGTGCTCGCTGCCGGGAAACCGCCGCCCGCGCCACAGGCCCGCATCTAGAGCGAAGTCGGCTTCTCCGCTGGGCCCGCGCCAGCCGAACTGAATGCCGTCATCGGCCATACCGTGGTCGAATGCAGCGCGGTGGGCCAGCGCGGGCAACCCGTAGTTCCCGGTGTGCCACTGTTCGCCGAGGACAGGCCCCACGGCGAGCCGCTGCCGTCCCGCGGTTGCTAGCCAGACGCGCCCGGCATCGTCGTCTTGCCGCCACTGCAGCCACAAGGCCTCGACATGCGCCGGATCCTCGTTGTGTGCGCCCGCTGCCGCGTAGGCACCTAAGTTCGGCGTCATCCGCCAGGCGGCGGCGGCCGCCACATGCTCGGCTTGCAGCCCCTCGGGATCTATGCCGGCATCGCCCCTGAGCAGTACTCCATCGAACCGCGTTGAAGGCAGCATTTCAGGGGCCGCCAGCGCGCGTACCGCCAGCTGCAGCGAGAGATTCAGCGCTGGTTCGACCGGCAGCACGTCGCCGACTTCACCATGCGCATGTGCGGTAGCGCTAGCCGTGATCAGTGTGAGACCGACGGCCCACAGCCGGAGCGGTTGCTGGCTGGGGCTGCCATTCTCAGGGCGCCGCGAAGGGGTTGGCGAACTTTGGATTGCGCAGGAACTCTTCATCGGTCAAGGTCTTCAAGAAAGCGACGATGTCCGCTTTTTCCTGCGCATTCAGGTCGATGCGCGAGATCAGGTCGCTTTTGTTGGGATGGGCGCGCCCGTCGCCGGCGTATGGGCCGGTGGTGATGAGCCGGCCGCCGGCGGCATAGTGGTCGAGCACTTCTTCGAGCGTGGCGATGCTGCCGTCGTGCATGTATGGTGCCGTCACCTCGACGTTGCGCAGGCTGGGCGCCCGGAACTTGCCGCGGTCGGTGGGGTTGTGGGTGAACTCGAAGAGCCCCTGGTTCGGCTCCGGGAAGTTGCCGGTATTGCCGACGTTGTACAGCCCGGTGTTGTGAAAAGGCGTGTCCAGCACGCGGGTGCTGACGTGCACCACCTGGTCGTTCAGGTTGAAGCCGGCATGGCAATGGAAGCACTCGGCCTTCTCGCCGAAGAACAGCGCCAGGCCGCGCAGCTCGGCTGGGTTTAGGGTTTCACGCCCCTGCAGGTAGCGGTCATAGCGGCTGTTGCCCGAGATCAGCGTGCGCTGGAAGCTCGCCAGGGCCTGGGTGATCTGCGGCCAGTCGATCGGTCCTTTGGCGTCCGGGTAAGCGGCGGCGTACAGCGCCTTGTAGCGCGGATCGGACCGTATCCGGTTCAGCACCTCGGCGCGGTTGCTGTCGTTGACGCCCATTTCAACGGGGTTGTCGCCGAACAGCGGCACTTGCAGTTGCGCCTCCAGACTCAGCAGCGACGGGTTCGCCCAGGTCAGCGTCGGGTGGTAGACGACGTTGGCCAGGCCCTGGGTATTGCGCGGATGCGCCTCGCCGGTGGAGCCGAGAGCGGTTTTGCGGCCGTCGGTAAAGCCGCGGTGCTGCTGGTGACAGCTGGCGCAAGCCTGGGTGCCGTTGCCAGATAGGCGCTTGTCGTAGAACAGGTGCCGACCCAGTTCGACCTTGGCCTCGGTCAAGGGGTTGTCGGCCGGCACGCGCGGGGTCGGGAAGTCCGGCGGCAGCTTCCAGGCAAAGCCTTGACCGGTTCGGGTGGTATCGCTCACCTGCAAACCGCTGCCGCCGCCGCAACCGGCCAGCGAGCCGGCCAGGGCGACCGTGAACACGGCGCCCAGGCCCAGCAGCGCCCTGAACAGACGCTGCTTTTTGCTCATCGCGCCGCAGCCTTGAAGACGGTTTGCGCTGCGCCGTTGTTGATCGGCAGGCCGTAAGTGCCCGGGCCGCCGACCTTGCCGACGGTATAGGACGCGCCTTCCGGTGCGGCACCATCGAACCCGATCTGCAGGGCGGTGAACACCCCGGTGCATTCATAGTCGCTGAGGCTCGACATACACCCGGTGGGTCCCGAGACGTTGACGGTGACGTCGTTGTTGGCGACCAGCGCCCGCACGTCCACCTGGACCTGCTGCGTATCCGGGTTGAAGCGGGCGAAGTTGACGGCCATCCGGTTCGGCGCCGCGCAGCGATCGACCTGTCCGGCTGCGGGATTGGTGCCGGTGCAGCCGACCGATCCCAAATGGACGTTGAAGACCGGTGCCGCCCACTTGCCCGGCGTACCGGCTTCGGCGCTGGCCAGGACGTCGGTGAGTTCGATCTTGGCGAACTTGCGTCCACCCGCCCAGGCCCAGGCCATCCCGGGATGGACGGCGTTATTCACCACCGCTGGGGTCACGTCCAGGCTGGCACCCTGGTTGGTGTGGTTCAACGAGAAGGGAACGCCGACCATCATCTTGATCCCCACATATTCGCCGGCGGGTACGGTGCCTTTGACCGAGGCATTGGTCTCGGGGGTGCCCGCGCAGGCGCCGGTCTTGTCCTCGAGGTCGATCAGCGTGACTCGGTCGTTGCCCTGGGTCGCGTTCCAGTTGTCGTTGGCCGGCAGGGTCAGCGGTACCTCGGCGCCATCGGCGCGCACCAGCGCGACGTTCATCACGTAGAAGCGAGCGTCACGCAGCCGGCCAGTGGCGCCGGTGGTGCCGAGGCCGGGAATGCTGGCGGTGCCACAGTTCACGGGCGTGCTGCCGGCAACGGTGGCGAAACGGATCTCGACCGATTTGGGGCTTGGCGGGGTGTCGTCGCTACTGCCACCGCAGGCGGCGATGATCGTGGCGGCCGCCACTGTGCCGAAAGCCGGGAGGAGGCGACGGGTGCGAACGGAAGCGGGATGGGCTGGGAACGACGGCATAGAGTCTCCTTGAGGGGTTGAGCGGGAATGGCATCTCGGGATTAAGGCCGGTTAGTGCTTGTGCGGGGAGGCGCCGGCGGCATCGCGTGGGGGCTGCACCCACACCATGACCTCGCGCTCGCCGGCCCGCTCGAAGCGCAAGGTCATCGGGAAGCGGTCGCCGTTTTTCAGCGGCTGCTTCACGTCGATCAGCATCAGGTGGTACTCGCCGCCATGGCGCAGGCGCACTTCGACGTTGGGCGGCAGTTCGATGGCGTCGACGCGACGCATGCGCATGACGTTGTCGGCGTCGACGGCGCTGCGGTGGATCTCGACCGCGCGGGCCACGGGGGTCGAGGCGCCGATGAGGCGGTCGGGCTCGGCACCGGTGTTGCGGATGCCGCGCAGGTAGGCGGCGCCGTTGGTTGCACCCGGTGGCGTGGGTGTGGCGTAGGGATGATCGATCCGCAGCGGCCCGAGCCTGAAATCGTGCGCGGCAAGCATCGGCGTGAACGTGACGAGCAACGCCACAGCGAGTCGAGCAAGTGTTCGTGGTCGCGGATGTGACGGCCATGCATTGGGCGACATTGCTAGTCCTCCCTAGAAACCGGCCCATTTCGTTGGGCAACACGGCGGCGCCCGGCGTGGCGCCTGGTGGGATACGGCCAGCCATGCAGCCGACGCGACCTCAGTCAAAACCGCTCGGGTCGATCACCGGGCAGGACCTTTGCCGTCCCGCCGGCCACGGGCGCTCTGCATGATTGCGGCGACGACTGCCGTCCACTGCAGGGGCCGCAAATCGCCACAGTGGGGCGTTACGGCGGCCGTTGCAGCGGACGATCTGCCGACAAAGCCGCAAGTCGTGCACCGCACACTGCGGTTGACTGAGCGCGGAGTCTTTCCGTAGCCGGGCGGCGCATTCGCCTACGCCCGACGATCGAAGCCGTCGAGGACGGTCAGAAAGACCGTTGTCTCGCGGCCTTCAGGCGATCAGGACGACGGCGGCGGAGCGCGCGGCTGCGCGCTTGACCAGACAGCGAGGAAGCGCGGCGTGTCGGGGAGGGCCAGTGCGACCCCGTGGACGACGAGCGCAGGAGGGGGCATCAGCCCTGCCGCGGGCGGCGGACCCAACAGCGGCGCGCGCAGCGTGCAGTACGGGCAGTGCTCGAAAGCGTGCGCCGCGCCCGGTTGCCCGGAGCTGTCGTCGCTGGCCGGAATCCTCTTCAGACCAGCGGAGGTGCAGATTTCGACCCCGCGCTCGAGGTTGGCCAACGCTACGGCATAGCCAAACGCCGGCGCGATCGAGGCCGTCAGGACCGCCAGGATGACGATCCCACGGGTGAGACGGGCAAGCAGACAGGTCATGCGCACAGCCGGCGATTGTACGAAACGAATCTTCGACCAAGGAAGCGCAGATGCGGGTTTGCCGGGTTTTTCGTCCGCGCCCAGCCCGATTCCACGCTGGCCCG
>CALGWX010000321.1 GCA_937936215.1 uncultured Burkholderiaceae bacterium
TTCGCCCGTCTTCTTGGCGTACGGGTAAATCCCGTCAATGACTCGGCCGCCATTGCCCGCCGTTCCTGATTCAAGGACGCGGAGCAGGCCCTGACCGCGAATGCCGGGTGAAGGAGCTTCAGTGAGTGCGATTGCCTTGAACCTGGGCCGTTGGCCCGCCCGCCGGCTGGTCCCGTTCCTGCTGCTGGCCGCCATCGCCTGGTTTGCGCTGTACCAGGCGCTGCTGCCCGCCTCGGAGGCGCTGGTGGCCCTGTTGCCGGTGGATCGCGAAAGCCATCTCGGCGGCGCGCTGCAGTTCTTCTTCTACGACACGCCCAAGGTGCTGCTGCTGCTCGCCGGCATCGTGTTCGTGATGGGGATGGTGAATTCCTACTTCACGCCGGAGCGCACGCGCGCCCTGCTGGCGGGCCGCACCGAAGGCGCCGCCAACGTGATGGCGGCCAGCCTCGGCATCGTCACGCCGTTCTGCTCCTGCTCGGCGGTGCCGCTGTTCATCGGCTTCGTGCAGGCCGGCGTGCCTCTGGGGGTGACGTTCTCGTTCCTGATCGCGGCGCCGATGGTCAACGAGGTGGCGCTCACGCTGCTGTTCGGCCTGTTCGGCTGGCAGGTCGCGCTGCTGTACCTCGGCCTGGGCCTTTCGGTGGCGATCGTCGCCGGCTGGGTGATCGGCCGGCTGAAAATGGAGCCGCATCTGGAAGACTGGGTGCGCAACATGCCGCACGTGACGGCATCGGCCGACGTCGCGGCGCTGACGCTCGGCGAGCGCATCGACGCTGGCTTCGCCGCCGTACGCGAGATCGTCGGCCGCGTGTGGCCGTACATCCTCGCTGGCATCGCCATCGGCGCCGGCATCCATGGCTACGTGCCGGCCGAGGTCATGGCCTCGTTCATGGGCAAGGACGCCTGGTGGGCGGTGCCGCTGGCGGTACTGATCGGCGTGCCGATGTACACCAACGCCGCCGGCGTGATTCCGGTCGTTCAGGCGCTGCTCGTCAAGGGCGCGGCGCTCGGCACGGTGCTGGCCTTCATGATGAGCGTGATCGCGCTGTCGGCGCCGGAGCTGATCATCCTGCGCAAGGTGCTCAAGCCGCGGCTGATCGCCACCTTCGTCGGCGTGGTGGCCACCGGCATCCTGCTGGTCGGCTTCGTGTTCAACGCAGTGCTGTGATCCCGGCGCGGGATCCGATTCAGGGGAGATGACGATGGACATCAAGGTTCTGGGCACGGGTTGCGCCAACTGCAAGACGACGCTGGCGCTGATCGAACAGGTGGCGCAGGCCAAGGGCGTGGCGGTCACGCTCGGCAAGGTCGAGGACCTGCGCGAGATCATGGGCTACGGCGTGATGTCCACACCCGGCGTGGTGATCGACGGCAAGGTCGTGCACGCCGGCGGCGTGCCCCGCCGCGACAAGGTCGAGCAGTGGCTCACCGCGGCCTGACGAAGAACCCGCAACGAAGGACTGGCCATGAGCCCGCAGAAGAAATTCCACCTCGTCTTCTCGCTCGTGATGGGCGCGATGATGATCTTCCTGATGACCTTCGTCATCACGGCGGTCAACGTCGGCTTCACCGCCAACTTCCTCGCCCTGTGGACGAAGGCCTTCGCGATTGCCTACGTGGTCGGCGTGCCGGTGATCTTCTTCCTCGCTCCGGTGGCGAGGAAGCTCACCGCCAGCCTCGTCGGCGCGCCGCGGTGAGCGAGGCGCTGGCCTGGTGGCCGCGGT
The DNA here is from genome assembly GCA_937936215.1 of uncultured Burkholderiaceae bacterium. Lineage (GTDB taxonomy): Bacteria > Pseudomonadota > Gammaproteobacteria > Burkholderiales > Burkholderiaceae_F > JADJWR01. Next base: position 1,725 of record CALGWX010000321.1, read on the forward strand.
GGCGCGATCCTGACGACACGCCTGCTGCACTCGATGGCGCGCGATGGGGTCAAGCGCGGCGTCGTCACGCTGTGCATTGGCGGTGGCCAGGGCATCGCGCTGGCGATCGAGCTGGTGTGACCCCGGCTGGCGCCGGACCCTCCGGCCACCGCGGCGATGCAGCCGCCCACTGATGATCGCTCTGGCGGCGGCGCTGACCTTCGTTCTGACCACGGTCATGGCGATGGCCGGCGTCGGCGCCGCCTTCGTGCTGATCCCGGTGTTCACGGCGCAGGGCGTCGAACTGCACGGCGCGATGGCCACCGCGCTGCTGCTCAACGCCGTGGCCATGACCGTGGCCTCGGTCACCTTCGTGCGCAAGCGGGTCGTCGCCTGGCCGCTGGTGCTGCCGATGCTGGCGCTGGCGGTGATCGCATCACCCTTCGGCGTGCGACTGGCGCAACGTCTGGACCGCACGCTGCTGTTGTGGCTGTTCGTCGCCTTCCTGGTCTTCGCCAGCGTGATGATGCTGGTTTACCGGCCGAAGCCGCGGCCGGCGGCGGGGTCGGCTGCGAGCGCGCTGGCGCTGGGCCTTCCGGTGGGCGGCATCGCCAGTTTCGTCGGCGGCCTGCTTGGCGTCGGCGGGGGCAACATCATCGTTTCCGCTCTGGTCGCCTCGGGGCTGGAGCCGAAGCGCGCCGCGGCCAGCGCCTCGTTCGTGGTGCTGTTCGCGTCGCTGTCCGGATTCCTGGCGCACGCCACGACGGGCACGATCGACACCACGCTGCTCGTCTCGACGGCGGTGGCCAGCGCGGCCGGCGCGGCGCTTGGCGCCTGGTTGGCGAGCGTGAAGATCGGTGCCGAGCAGTTGAAGCGGGTCATCGCCGTCGTGCTGATGGCGGTGGCCGTCAAGACCGCCTGGAGCCTGCTTTGACGCCGCGCCTTGGGCGCGAGCCGCGTCGGCTTCCATTCCCCGCATCCTGAACGAGAAGTGAACCATGAACGACGATCGATAGATCCTTGCCGATGCCCTCGCCTTCCACGGCAATCGCTGCTGGGCCAGCGTCGCCGGCGTACGTGCCGGCCTGCCGGCGCTGCGCGAGCTGGGCGTGCGCCGCTCCGGCGGGCGTCAGTTGCACGCCTTCGTCGAGATCGGCGAGGACCACGGGGGCATGTGTTTCGCCGACGGCGTGCAGTACGCCACCGGCTGCACGCTGGGCAAGGGCAACATGGACAAGACGCCGCTGGGCAAGCTGGCCGTGACCGTCATCGAGCGCGCCAGTGGGCGGGCGCTGCGCGTGAGCTACAAGCCGGCGCTCCAGAAGCGCATCGGCGAATCGGCGTTCATGGTCAAGCGCGGCCAGGGCATCGAGCCGGACGACATCCCCGAGGCCGAGCAGCTGGAGCTGGTCGACCTGGTGTGGAACGCTCCGGAAGCGGATGTGCTGGCGCTCGGCGAGATCTTCCGCTTCGAGCGCGACTGGCTGCCGGAGATCATGGGCTTCGTGCCCTGCGCCGCCTGCCGCGAGCTCACCGCGCGCGCCTACCTTCGCGTCGTCGGCGAGAAGCATGTGTGCATTCCCTGCTCCGGCTTTGAGCGTTGAGCGCGGGCGCAGCGTGGCGCGGCGGCGGTTCGTGCGTTGGCGTGTGCGCGCGGCTGGATGAGACCGCCGGGCCGCCCCAAGGGCGAATCCCTGAGCGCGCAGCGCGAAGGTAGTCCAGTGAGCACGCCGAAGCCGGCCGACGCTGGCGCCGCCTTTGCTGGGCTGTCGAACGGCATGGCCGAGTCCGCTGCCGCGCCGCTGCTGGCCGCCCGCGACCTGCGCCTCGAGCTCGGCGGCCGGCCGGTGCTCGACGGGCTTTCGCTCGCCGTCGCCGACGGCGAGGTGCACGCGCTGCTGGGGCCCAACGGCGCCGGCAAGAGCACGGTCGCCTACACGATCCTCGGCTGCGGCGGCTATGCACCGGCAGCCGGCGAACTGCTCTTCGCCGGCGAGCGCATCGACGCGCTGCCGCTGCACGAGCGCGCCCGCCGCGGCATGGCGCTGGCCTGGCAGGAACCGGCGCGCTTCGAGGGACTGACCGTGGCCGACTTTCTCGCCCTGGGCGCACGGGTCGACGATCCGGCCGAGTGCCTGCGCCGCGTCGGACTGCGCCCGGAGACCTACCTGCCGCGGGCGCTCGACCGGACGCTGAGCGGCGGCGAACGCAAGCGCATCGAACTCGCCGGCGTGCTGGAGCGGCGGCTGCGGCTGGCGATCCTCGACGAGCCCACCGCCGGCATCGACCTGCTGGCGCTCGCCGACATCGTCACCTTGATCGATGCGTTGAAGGACGGCGGCGCCAGCGTGCTGCTGATCACGCACGCCGAAGACGTGGCGGTGCATGCCGACCGCGCCTCGCAGCTGTGCGGCGGCCGCATCGTGCGCAGCGGCGCACCCGAGGCCGTGATCGCACACTACAAGTCGCGCGCCTGCGAGCGCTGCGACGGGAGGAGCTGCCGTGATGAATGATCTGCAACCGATGCTCGATGCGTTCGCGGTCGCCGGCGAGGATCCCGCCGCGCTGCTCGCGTCCGGCACCGCGCATCTGGTGGCCTATGGGCACGATCTCGCCAGCCTGCAGTCGATCCCCGGCGTCACCGTGCTGGCCACCAGTTCGCCGCACGGCATCGAGGCGCGCATCGATGTCGACGCCGGCGTGCGCGTGCCGCAGCCGGTGCACCTGTGCTTCGGCCTGCTGGATCCGCGCGGCATGCAGAAGGTGCAGCTCGACCTGCGGGTGCGGCGGTCACCGTTTGGTCGCACTGCCTGTTCACCTGGGTCGAAGGGGCGCGGCACCTGATGCAGGCGGCGATCATCCTGGACGAGGGCGCGACGCTCGACTTCCAGGAGTCGCACTACCACGGCGATTCCGGCGGCATCGAGGTGCGGGCCCGCGCGGCGGTGAAGCTGGCGGCGCGGGCGCGTTACCGCGCCGACTTCTCGCTGCTGCACGGCCGCGTCGGCCGGCTCGACCTGGACACCACGGTCGACGCCGGCGAGGCAGCGATCGCCGAACCCGCCAGCCGCGTCTACGGCACCGGCAACGATTCGATCCGCATCCGCGAGCAGGTGGATCTGAACGGCGCCTCGTCGCACGCGATCGTCAGGTCGCGGGTGGCGTTGCGCGACGAGGCGACTGCCGAGATCGTCGGCGCCACCCACGGCAACGCCGCGCACGCGCGCGGGCATGTGGACTGCACGGAGATCGTTCGCGACCGCGCGGTGGCGCGGGCGGTGCCGGAAGTCAGCGTCACCCATCCGCTGGCCAAGGTGACGCACGAAGCGGCCATCGGCGCCGTCGACACGCGCCAGCTCGAAACGCTGATGGCGCGCGGCGTGGCGCCGGACGAGGCGGTGGACATCCTCGTGCGCGGCCTGCTGAGCGTCGCGCCGGCCGGAGATCGCCCGGCTGAGAGTCAGCGCGCCGCCGCGGTCGTGCTGGCGAGGCGCAGTTGACGGTGCTCCTCGCGCATCGGACGGTCGTCGATCGTCCACAGTTTGCGGTCAGCCATCGGCTTGTAGGTCCACCGATACACCAGGCGCGCCCTCACGTCGACGACGTCGCCGCCGTCGGTGGCTGGGGGCAGGGCGAAGCGGAACGCCGCAACGTCCGGCTGACCGGGTTTCAGCGTCGTGTCGAAGGCGACTTCATCGGCGACGAAACCGGGCACGCCCACCTGCAGCTGGCCGGTCTTGGGGTTGATGCCCTTCAGCACCTTCGAATAGAGCCGACCCGGCAGGCCGGCCCAGTCCTGGGCATCGCGCTGCTTGGTCTGCGGGTTGCCGGTGCCAGCCAGCGGCGGCAGAACCAGCTTCGGATCGCCGACGAAAGCCAGCGGCCGGCCTTTGGCGTCGGTCGCGTCGATCTTCAGGATCACGTTACGGATCGGTCCCGACCCCGGCACGGGATGCGCGGCGCCGACGTTTTCCACCCGCGTCGTGACGATCAGCTCTCCGCCGTCGACGCGGGCATCGAGTGTCAGATCCACGGCCCGCTGCAGCATGGCGGCGTCGCGAGCGCCGGGAAACGCGTGCGAGCGCACTGCCTCGCGGGGCGGAAAGCCGGTGGCGACTTCGACCGGCGCAGGATGCAACGGCATGTGGCAGCTCTGACAGGTGTCGTTGGTCGCGCCGGCGTCGTACAGCGCCTTCCAGTCCTGATAAGTGGAGATCGCCAGCACTTTCTCTTCCTGGTTCAGGTGGCAGGTGCCGCACAACTTCGCGTCCTTGAGCAGCGGCGAGGCGACGGTCTCGTGCGCGCGCGACTGCGGTCCCTTGTGTCGCGACAGGCGCGGACCGAACTTGCGCTCGCCGTTTTCCAGGGTCACCCGCTCGAAGATTCGGCGCTCGTACCTGCCGTCGGCGTTACGCCGGATGCGGACGTCGGCAAGTGTGTGGAAGAACTGGCAGGAAATCCCGTGATCCAGCTTCTGGTCGATGGCCGTCGCAAGATTGACATCGCCGCGTCCGGCCCTACGCTCGTTGATGACCAGCGTCGGCACGTGGCAGTCGGCGCAGTCACCGTTGTGGCCCGGGAACACTCCCTGGTAGCCGAAGCCGTCGGGCTGGTTGCGGCCGTTCAGGCCCAGGTACAGCTGCTTGACGATGGGATTGGCCAGGTCCGAACCCATCGCCGAAGACTTCCATTCCTGGTAGATGCGCTGGTGGCAGGCGCCGCAGTACTCGGGGCTCTTTTGCGGATCGTTGTCTGCCTGCGCCGGCGCCGTCCACAGGAATCCGGCGGCGAGCAATGCGGCAAGGCGGCGAATGGCGTCCATGGTCAGTCCTCGTCGCGAGAGGAACTCCGCGCAGCCTAGGCGGGCGCGTCGTCACCCGCCATGATCGCAATCTGTTTGCGCTGCAATATCAGCGAAGCAAGCGCATCGAACCGTCGCCGTCCTCGATGCGCTGCACTGCCCGCAGCCGCGCCAGCGCGCGATGAAGGCCCTCCGGCGTCAGCCCCAGTTCCTCGGCCCAGTCCGTCAGCGGGCCGGGAAGGCGCACGAACCCGTCCGGGCCGCCTTCGCAGGCGAGAAAGTGGATCACCCGGTCCTCGGGGCGCCGCAGCCGCAGCCGCTCGTAGCGCGAGCACTGCCGACGCGCATTGCGCAGCTGCGCCTGCAGGAACGCCATGGCGAAAACGGTGTCGGCGCGCAGCGCGTCGAGCACGGCCGCCTTGGGCAACGCGATGAGCTCGCTATCGGTCCGCACCCTGCCGCTGCACGTGTAGCAGTCGACCGCCAGCGCCGACTCGGCGAAGAATTCGCCGGCTGCCGCGCTCAGCATCACCAGCGGCGTTCCGTCGGGCGCGACCCGTTCGGCGTCGACGCGACCGACGCGCACGAAGAAGATCGACCTTACCGGGTCGCCGAGCCGGAACAACTGTTAATGGCGCCGCAGCGCCGTCAACCGCGATTGCTGGCGCAACGATTCCGGCAGGTAATCGGGCAGCGCGGCTGGCGTTTGAGGCGAAGTCATACGGTCGAGCACCCTAAGGGCGCGCGGTCCGCAGCCTTCGAGCCGACAGCGCGACCAGCGTGCTCCTCGATCACGCCGCGGGGAGGGCTAACTTCCATCGCAAAGGCCCATGCGCGGCCGCGGCGGCTCGGAACTGTCGCTCTTCGGATCGCTGGCCTTCGGCTTGGCGGACTTGTCGGCGCGCACCTTCTCCTTCGGCTTGCGCTGTGCTTCGCTGCCTGTCTTCGCGCCGACGGGCCTGTCCCGAGGCGGCGGCTGCGCGTTCGCGTTGCCGCCGCCAATGGCCGCCGCGGCGAACACGATGAGCCAGCAACGAAAAAGGCGAAGCGGACCCGTCAAAACCGGCGGGGTCATCGTGACGCCTGCCGGGGCTGCCTCAACGGTTCACCGGCGAGGCCGGATCGAGCAGGTAAGCGGTGATGTGCGCCACCTTCTCCGGCGTGAGGATGCCGTGCACGCCGAAGCGGGTCATGTTCGAGCAGGCGCTGAACGCCATCGCGTTGTAGATCTTGCCGTAGGTGTAGCGGACGATGGCGTCGCTCGACCCACGCAGCTTGCCGTAGCCGGCCAGGCTCGGGCCGAGATTGCCGGCGGCGACTTCCTTCTTGTCGATCTCGTGGCAGGCGTAGCAGTTGCCGCCGGGATCGCGCTTGGGATCGTCCGGCTCCACTTTTCCGACGCGCATCGCATTGCCGGCCTTGGCGATTTTCTCGCCGACCTTCCAGTCGCCCATCAGCTTGCCGTCGGCGGGGTATTTGATGCGCGCCGCCTCGCGCGCCTCGATCGCGCGCGCGACCGCCGGCGGCGGATTGTTGCGGTACTTCGAGCACTCCATCTGCGTCTCGTCCTGGCGCAGACGCTCGAGCGGCTGATTGTCGCCCGGCAGCCAGCTTTGGGCGATGTAGCGGGCGACCAGCGCGTCGGTGTCGCTTGCGTCGGGCGTGGCGCAGCCGGCCAGCGTGACGACGAGCGGCGCGATCAGGGTCATCGTTGCGTATTTCATGGTCCGGCCTCCTCAGCGCTTGATGCCCGGCACGTCGATCACGCCGCCTTCGGCACGCCTGGTCAGGTACGCGATCAGCGCGACCGACGCCGGCGAGCCGTAGTCGATGTCCGGCAGCCGCATCTGCCAGTGGCAGTCCCACATCCGATGCTGCATCGTGCGCACGGTGCCGTGTGAGACGCGATACGTCGGCCACGTGGCCATGACCGACTGCACGTCCTTGACGTCGTTCTTGTTCATCAGCGACTGCAGCCGGATGCGCTTGCCGCTTTCGTTGTGACAGGTCGAGCAGGAGAAGTCCATCAGACCCCAGCGGCGGTAGAACAGCGCCTCGCCGACCTTCAGGGACTCCTGCTCCAACGGATGCGCGGTCGGCATCGCGAAGCGCATGCCGGTGGACTTTTCGGCGACGAACACCGCCAGCATTTCCAGCTCGGTCGGGTTCTCGTTGCGACGCTGGTCGGAGTACGGCTTGCGCTTGATCTCGGCGATGTCGCGCCCCTGAAGCTCGACCATGCAGGTCAGCAGCCTCGACTCCAGATCCTGCACGCGGCCGGTGTCGGCGAAGTAGCGCGGCAGTTGCGCATAGGCGCCCTTGAGCACGCCCGGCCCGAGCCCGAAGTCGCAGCGCTCGAGCGAAGCGTTCTTCGGTCCCGCCTTGCGCTTGAACAGTTCCTCACCACGCGCGATCCACAGGAAGGCCGGATTCGCGTCCTTGTCGGCGAGCAGGGCTCGGTACTCATCGACATTGGCCTGGCCGAAGGCGGGCATCTGGGCGAATGCCAGCAGTGCCGTGCAGGCGAGCTTCAATCGCATGGTCTTGTCTCCCTTCTTGTCGCGGCGCGGCAAGCAAGCAGCGCCTGAGGTCAACCCCGTGCACGATTTGGGCCAGGCCGCCTAGGCGGCGCAAGGCCTTGATTCGTCGCGGATCGGCGCGGCGCCTGCGCGGCGGCCGGCCTTGCAATCCGCAACGGGTCGTGCGAAACGCAAGATCGGGGCAACGGCGGGGAGAGTCAGTCCGGCGAATCGGCGCGAAGCTTGCGCCACAGCGTCGAGGCGTCGATGCCGAGCAGCTTCGCCGCGCGGCTGCGGTTGCCGCCGCAGCGCTGCAGGACGTGTTCGATCCAGCGCCGCTCGACCTCGGCCAGCGTGGCGTTGTCCGGCCACAGGTTGGGCGGCGCGCCGGCCGGAGCCCGCAGCTCGGCCGGTAGCTCGGCCACGGTCACGGCGTTTCCCGGCGCCAGTACCAATGCCCGCTGGACGACGTTCTCCAGTTCGCGCACGTTGCCGGGCCAGCGGTATCGCACCAGCGCCGCCATCGCCGCCTC
>CALGWX010000322.1 GCA_937936215.1 uncultured Burkholderiaceae bacterium
CCTGTATGGCCCGAACGCGGGCAGCTCGAACGACGCGCGCTTTCGCCTGCCCGCCTACGACCGCCTGTACGAGCGGGCCGCCGTGCTGCCCGACGGCCCCGAGCGCAACCGCCTGCTGCGCGAGATGGACCGGCTGGCCGCTGCCTACGCGCCGCTGCGGCTGCAGGCCTCCGCGCTCGCCCACGACCTGGTGCAGCCGTGGGTCGTCGGCTACCTGCGCCGGCCGGGCGGGCTGCGCTTCGACCGCCTCGACATCGCGCGCTGAGCGCGCGACCCGCAAGCCCGGCGGGGTGGGCAAGCGGCATGCCCCCGAAGAAACTTGCTCGTCGCCGGCGGGGGTTCAACGCTCGCGCGCGAGGCCGCCCGTATCATCGCCGCCGACGTCGCGCCCTTGCCCCGCCCTCATGCCCCTCGCCGTCCGCCTGCTCGCCGCCCTGTGCGTGGCGGCCTTCGCCAGCGTGGCCGCCGCGCAGGGCAAGGTGCTGCGCTATGCGCTCGCCACCCCGGTGTCCACGCTCGACCCGGCCGCCGCCGGCGACGTGCCGACGATCTCGATGCTGGCCAACATCTTCGACCCGCTGTACAGCTACGACTACCTGGCGCGGCCGGCGAAGCTCATCCCCAACGTCGCCGAGGGCCTGCCCGAGATCAGCGCCGACGGGCGCGTGCTCACCCTGCGTGTGCGCCCCGGCATCTACTTCGCCGACGACCCGGCGTTCAAGGGCGCCAAGCGCGAGCTGGTGGCCGCCGACTTCGTCTACTCGATCAAGCGCCACTGGGACCCGAAGGTCAAGTCGCCCAACCTGTACCTGATCGCCAACCGCATCAAGGGCTTGGCGCCGCTGCGCGCCGAGGCCGAGAAAAGCGGCCGCTTCGACTACGACCGCGAGGTCGAGGGGTTGCGGGCCATCGATCGCTACACGCTGCGGATCGAGCTGGCGCAGCCGTCGCCGAATTTCACCTACTTCCTGACCCTGTGCCCGATCGGCTGCGCGGTGGCGCGCGAGGTGGTCGAGGCCTACGGCGAGAAGATCGCCGAGCACCCGGTCGGCACCAACGCCTTTCGCCTGACGCAGTACGCGCGCTCCTCGCGCATGGTGTTCGAGCGCAACCCCAACTTCCGCGACCAGCACTACGACGCGCAGGCGCCAGCCAACGACCCGGCAGCGCAGTCGATCGCCGCGCGGCTGGCCGGCCGCAAGCTGCCGATGATCGACCGCGTCGAGGTCTTCATCGTCGAGGAGGCGCAGCCGCGCTGGCTGGCTTTCCTCAACGCCGAGCACGACCTGATCGAGGTGGTGCCGGCCGAGTTCGTGCTGACCGCGGCGCCCAACGGCGAGCTTTCCGGCAACCTGGCGCGGCGCGGCGTGCAGGTGCACCGGGTGCCAGCGTTTTCGGTGTTCTTCACCTACTTCGGCATGAACGACCCGGTGGTCGGCGGCTACACGCCGGAGAAGGTGGCGCTGCGGCGGGCGATCGCGCTCGCCTACGACATCGATGCCGCCATCCGCATCAATGCCCGTGGCCAGGCGATCGTCGCCCACGGCGTGCTACCGCCCGGGGCGGTCGGCTTCGACCCCACCCTGAAGAGCCCCCTGGCCGAGTACGACCCCGCCCGCGCCAAGGCGCTGCTCGACACCTACGGCTACGTCGACCGCGACGGCGACGGCTGGCGCGAGCAGCCCGACGGCAGCCCGCTGCGGCTGGTGATGGCCTCGCCGGCCACCCAGCTGGCGCGCAACGCCGACGAGCTGTGGAAGAAGAGCATGGACGCCATCGGCATCCGCATCGACTTCCGCAAGGGCAAGTTCCAGGAGCTGATCCGCGACTCGCGGGCGGGCAAGCTGATGATGTTCTCCTCCGGCTGGTCAGGGCCGATGCCCGACGGCGAATACTTCATGGGCATCCTGTACGGGCCCAACGCCGGCCAGTCGAACCAGTCCCGCTTCGACCACCCGGAGTTCAACCGCCTGTTCGCGCAGGCGGCGCAACTACCTGACGGGCCCGAGCGCGAGGCGCTTTATCGCCAGATGCACCGGATCCTGTTCGCCTATGCGCCGCTGCGGCCGACCGTCACGCCAATCGAGACCGGGCTGGCGCACGCGTGGGTGGTCGGCTACCGCAAGCACCCGGTGCTGCGCGAGTTCTGGAAGTTCGTCGACATCGACGTCGCCGCGCAGGCGGCGGGCCGAAAGTAGATCGCCGGGGTGCCGCCGCGATGAAGTGCCTCCTGACCGCCCTGCTCCTGGCCTTGCCCCTCGCCGCCGCGCCGCTGCCTGCTGCCGCGCAGCAGAAGGTGCTGCGCTTTGCCTTTCCGATCGCTGAAACCGGCTTCGACCCGGTGCAGGTCAACGACCTGTATTCCAACATCATCAACAACCACATCTTCGACCCGCCGCTGCGCTACGACTTTCTCGCCCGGCCGGCCAAGGTGGTGCCCAACACGGCCGAGGCCATGCCGGAGACCTCGCCGGACTATCGCGTCTGGACCATCCGCATCCGCCCTGGCATCTACTTCGCCGACGACGCGGCCTTCAACGGCCGCAAGCGCGAACTGACGGCCGCCGACTACGTGTACTCGCTGAAGCGACACTGGGACCCGAAGAACAAATCGCAGAACCTGTATCTGGTCGCCAACCGGGTGCCGGGGATGGAAGCGCTGCGAGCGCAGGCGGAGAAGACCGGCAAGTTCGACTACGACCGCGAGGTCGAGGGCCTGCGCGTGCTCGACCGCTACACCTACCAGGTGCGGTTCAGCGAGCCGAACCCGCGCTTCCTGTACGACCTGATCAACTGCCCGCTGTCGTGCGCGGTGGCACGCGAGGTGGTGGAAGCCTACGGCGAGAAGATCATGGCGCACCCGGTGGGCACCAACGCCTTCCGGCTGGTCGACTGGCGGCGGTCGTCGCGGATCGTGCTCGAGCGCAACCCCAACTACCGCGAGCACCTTTACGACGAGCAGCCGCCGGAGGGCGACGCGGTCAAGCAGGCGATCGCGGCCAAGCTGCGCGGCCGCAAGCTGCCGATGATCGACCGCGTCGAGGTCTACGTCATCGAGGAGAACCAGCCTCGGTTCCTGTCCTTCCTCAACGGCCAGCACGACATCATCACCGGCGTGCCGGCGGACTTCATCAACACCGCGATCCCGAACGGCAAGCTGGCGCCCAACCTCGCCGCGCGCGGCATCGGCATCGACCGCAGCCTCGAGTTCGACCTCGCCTTTGCCTACTTCGGCATGGAGCATCCCGTCGTCGGCGGCTACACGCCGGAGAGGGTGGCGCTGCGGCGGGCGATCGCGCTCGGCTTCGACATCGACGCCGCTATGCTGCAGGTCTACCGCGGGCAGGCGGTGCGCGCGCAGAGCACGGCGCCGCCGCACGCCTTCGGCGGCGACCCCAACTTCGCCGGCCCGCTGGCGGAGTACAACCCGGCCAAGGCCAAGGCGCTGCTCGACACCTTCGGCTACCTCGACCGCGACGGCGACGGCTACCGCGAGAACCCCGACGGCTCGAAGCTCGTGCTCGAACTCGGCTCCACGCCCGACGGCAGCTCGAAGATCACCGACGAGATCTGGCGCCGCTCGATGGACGCCATCGGCCTGCACATCGAGTTCCGCAAGGCCAAGTGGCCGGAACTGCTGCGCGAGTCGCGCGCGGGCAAGCTGATGATGTGGGGGCTGGGCTGGTCGGCGGGCGCGCCGGATGCCGACACCTTCTACCAGATCCTCTACGGGCCGAACAAAGGGCAGTCGAACCACTCGCGCTTCGACCATCCGGAGTTCAACGCCCTGTTCGCGCAGGCCACGCAAATGCCGCACGGGCCGGAGCGCACCGCGATCTACGACCGCCTGAACCGCATCGCCGCCGCCTACGCGCCGCTGCGGCCGTGGGTGCACCGCATCGGCACGACGCTGTGGCACCCGTGGGTGATCGGCTACCAGCGGCACCCGACGGCGCCCAACATCTTCTGGAAGTTCATCGACATCGAACCGCTGCCGCAGGCGCAGGCGCGCAAGTAGCGGCCCGCGACCAATGAGCCGAGCGGCGTCGACCTGCCCCCCACCCACGCAGCCGTGGCGCTGACCATCGCCCACCTGCAGCGGATCTGGTCGATCGGCGTGCCGCTGGCCGGTGCGGCACTGGCCTGGTGGTGGCTGCCGGCACCGGTGGAGGCCTACGGGATCGTCGCCGGCGCGGTCCTGGCCCCCGTGGCAGTGGTCGGCGGGCTGCTGATGATCGAATTTACGGTGGCCGCGACGGTTGACCCGCGCTCGCCGCGCGCCTCGCCGCTTCTTGTTGTGCAGGTGTTCCTGCGCGAGGTGTCGGTGTCGCTGCGCGTGTTCCTGTGGCGGCAGCCCTGGCGCGCCGCCTTTCCGGAACCGCCGCTGGCGCGCGATGCACTGCGGCCGGCGCTGCTGCTGATCCCCGGCTTCATGTGCAACCGCGCGGCGTGGAAGCCGCTGCTCGATTCCGGCGCGCTGGCGCCGTTCAACGTCGCCACCGTCAACCTGGAACCGGTCTTTGGCGACATCGACCAGTATGCCGAGGTCGTGCACCGCGCCGTCGAGCGGCTGCGGGCCGAAACCGGCGCCGCTCGCGTCATCCTCGTCGGCCACAGCATGGGCGGGCTGGCGGCCCGCGCCTATCTGCGCAGACACGGCGACGCGCACGTGGCGCGCGTGGTCACCTTGGCCAGCCCGCACCACGGCACGATCTTCGGCCGCCTTGGCGCGAGCCGCAACGCGCGGCAGATGGCGCGCAGCTCCCGCTTCGTCGAGCGCCTGAACCGCGACGATCACGGCCGCTGGCGCCGCTTCACCACCGTGGCCACGCGCGACGACAACCTGGTGGTGCCACGGTCGAGCCCGCTGCTGCCCGGCTCGCGGCAGGTGGTGCTCGACGGCGTCGGCCACCTGGCGCTGATCGAGGATCGCCGCGCCTGGCAGGTGATCGTCGACGAGGCGCGCGCGCACGGTTCGGCGCCCGGCTCGCACCGGACGCAGGCGGCCGCGTAGCGCGGGCAGCTGGTCGCAGGCCTGTCGCGACGGCCCGCACCCCAGCGCTTAGCCCGGATATTTCACGAGGGACGCGGGAATTGCGCGCGCGGATGCGCGCAGCAGGTTGCGCGAGAGGGGCGCAGCAAAGGCTGGCGGGCCTTTGCGAGCACTTGAGCGCAAGCTGACCGCGCAGGCGCCACGCCAACCCGCGTCGCCCCAACGGTCCAAAGTGGATACGCGGTTCACCTGCCGTAAGCCCCTGACGAAGCTGACGAAATCACACCTTCGGGGGCGACCTCGTGAAACATCCGGGTTAGGGGCGATTAAGCCGCAGCGTCTCGCCGTGGCGCAGGACGATGAACTCGTGCCGGCCGACGCCCAGCTTGTCCCGCGCCGCGGCGAGGTCCGCCAGCGGCTGGTCCAGCGGCTCGTCGGTCAGCTGGAAGGTGCCCCAGTGGATGCCGACAGAGCGCCTGGCGCCGAGGTCGCGATGGATGCGCACGGCCTCCTCGGGGTCGACGTGCTGCTGGCGCATGAACCAGCGCGGCTCGTAGGCGCCGATCGGGATCAGCGCTAGGTCGATGCCGGGAAAGCGCGCCCCGGTCTCGCGGAAGTGCTGCGCCGAATAGCCGGTGTCGCCGCTGAAGTAGACGCGCCGCCGCTTGCCGTGGCTTTCGCCCTCGACGACGAAGCCGCCCCACAGCGTGGTGTTGGTGTCGGCCAGCGTGCGCCGGCTCCAGTGCTGCACCGGCGTCAGCGTCACCGTCAGTTCGCCTGCCTGGACCGTGTCCCACCAGTCGAGCGCACGCACGTTCGTGATGCCGACGCTTTCCAGCCAGCGCTCCAGCCCCAGCGGCACCACGAACAGCGGCGGTCCGCCCGGCTGCGCGGCGAGCGCCCGGACCGAGGCCTCGTCGAGGTGGTCGTAGTGGTTGTGCGAGATCAGCACCACGTCGATGCGCGGCAGGTCCTCGGGACGCAGCGCCGGCGGCTGCCAGCGCTTCGGGCCGGCCCACTGCACGGGCGAGGCGCGCTCGGAAAAGTGCGGATCGGTCAGCACGTTGCTGTGGCCGATCTGCACCAGCGCCGTGGCGTGGCCGATCCAGGTGACCGCGAAGTGGTTGGCGCGGCTGCGGATGAAGCCGAGTTCGGGGGCCACCGGCGACAGGTCGAGCTTCGGCGGCGGGATGTCGAGCGCAGCGCGCTCGCGCTGCCAGCGGAAGAACTCGCCGAACGGCCGCGGCATCCGCGCCGCCGGGTCGATGTTCTGGAAGCCGTCGGCGCGGTGGTGTGGCTTCGACGGGTCGTAATAGGGGTTCACGGTCGAAGGATGCTGGGCTGCGGCCAACGCCGAGATGGCAACGGCGGCGACGGCAAGGGCAACTCGACTTCGCGGCCTGCGGGACATCATGCCGGCACAGACGAGCGAGGCGGCGCCGAGTTCCCCGGGGCGCCGAAGTGGCTCCGGCGAAGGCGCTGCCGCAAAGCCGGCACGCCGATGTGGCTTCGGCGAAGGTGCTGCCGCGACGCCGGCGCGCCGCCGATGCCGCGCGAAGCAGAGGCAGGCAAGCCACCTTCCCGTCCATCCTCAAGCGTGCGTCCAGCGCGGGGGATTCAGCCGCCGCTCGCCGGCGCCGTCGGCGGCAGCAGCCCCGCGTCAGCCACCCGTGCTCGCGCCCGGCGTCGGCTTGCGCAGCGCCACCGGCTTCACGCGCGGCGCGATCAGCGTGCCCTTGCGGGCGCGGTGGCCGAGGTGGCTTTCGAGCTCACGCCCGCGCACGTGCACCTCGATCGCCTTGCCGCCGCGCCCCTGCCCTTCGACGATGACGCCCGCTTCGCCGCAGGGCATGGCGGCGACGAGCTTCTCGCCGTCGTCCAGCCCCATCAGGATCACGCCGCGCCCGCCGCCCGGAAGTTGCCGGATCTCGGCGGCGTCGAACACCAGCATGCGGCCTTTTTCCGAAACGCAGGCGATGCGGCCGTCGCCGGGCTGCGCCACCGTCGGCCGCAGCGGCACCGCGCCTTCGTCCACGGTGATGAACTGCTTGCCGCCCTTCACCCGCGAGACCATGTCGCCCAGCGTGCAGGCGAAGCCGGTGCCGGCCGAGGTGGCGATCAGCAGCGCCAGCTGCGGCGGACCGGCGACGTAACCCACCAGCCGCGTGCCCGGCTCCAGGTCGATGAACGAGGTCACCGGCAGGCCGTCGCCGCGGGCGGAGGGCAGCGCCGCCACCGGCACCGAGTAGACGCGGCCATTGGAGCCGATCGCGATCAGGTGGTCGACGGTGCGACACTCGTAGGCCCCGTACAGCGCGTCGCCGGCCTTGAAGCCGAACTGCGTCGCGTCGTGGCCATGGCCGCTGCGAGCACGGGCGAAGCCCTTCTCCGAGATGATCACCGTCACCGGCTCGTCGAGCACCTTCGCTTCGGCGACCGCCCGCTGCGCCGCCTCGATCCGCGTCCGGCGGGCGTCGCCGTGCTTCTTCGCGTCCTCGTCGAACTCGCGCCCGACCTGCCTGCGCAGCGCCGCCTCGGAGCCGAGCAGCTTCTGCAACGCGGCCTGGTCCTTGCGCAGCTGGGCCAGTTCCTGCTCGATGCGGATGCCTTCGAGCCGCGCCAGCTGGCGCAGGCGGATCTCGAGGATGTCCTCGGCCTGCCTCTCGGAGAGCTTGAACTCGCGCATCAGTTCCGGCTTCGGTTCGTCGGCATTGCGGATGACGCGGATCACCTGGTCGATGTTGAGCAAGACCGCCTGCCGGCCTTCGAGGATGTGGATGCGGTCCTCGACTTTGGCGAGGCGATGCGCGCTGCGCCGGCGCACCGTCTCGACGCGGAACTCGATCCACTCGGACAGGATCTCCGCCAGCGGCTTGCAGCGCGGCCGGCCGTCGCGGCCGATCATCACTAGGTTCACCGGCACGTTCGACTCGAGGCTGGTGTGCGCCAGCAGCGTGGTGACGAACGCGTCGCGGTCGATGCGCGAGGTGCGCGGCTCGAACACCAGCCTCACCGCCGCGTCCTTGCCGGCCTCGTCGCGCACCGAGTCCAGCTGCGACAGCACGAACTGCTTCAGTTGCTGCTGCTCCGCGGTCAGCGACTTCTTGCCCGCCTTGACCTTGGGGTTGGTCAGTTCCTCGACTTCCTCCAGCACCTTCTGCGCGGAAGTGCCGGGCGGCAGCTCGTCGATCACCAGCTGCCACTGGCCGCGCGCCAGGTCCTCGAAGTGATGGCGCGCCCGCACCTTGAGGCTGCCGCGGCCCGAGGCGTAGACCTCGCGAATGTCTTCAGGGGCCGAGATGATCTGCCCGCCGCCGGGGAAGTCCGGCCCCGGCAGCACGGCGAGCAGTTCGTCGAGCGAGGCCTTCGGGTCCTTCAGCACCACGTGCAGCGCCGCCACCACCTCGTTGAGGTTGTGCGACGGGATCTCGGTGGCCATGCCGACAGCGATGCCGGAGGCGCCGTTGAGCAGCACGAACGGCAGCCGCGCCGGCAGCCACTTCGGCTCCTGCTGGCTGCCGTCGTAGTTGGGGCCGAAGTCGACCGTGCCCTCGTCCAGCTCGTCGAGCAGCAGGCGGGCGATCGGCGTCAGCCTCGCCTCGGTGTAGCGCATCGCGGCGGCGGCATCGCCGTCGCGCGAGCCGAAGTTGCCCTGGCCGTCGATCAGCGGGTAGCGCAGCGAGAAGTCCTGCGCCATCCGCACCAGGGCCTCGTAGGCGGCGGCGTCGCCATGCGGATGGAAGCGACCGAGCACGTCGCCGACCACGCGCGCGCTTTTGACGGGGCGGGCGTTGGCGGCCAGCCCCATCTGGTCCATCGCGTACAGGATGCGCCGCTGCACCGGCTTCAGGCCGTCGGCGAGGTCCGGCAGTGCCCGCCCCTTGACCACCGACACCGCGTAGTCGAGGTAGGCCCGCTGCGCGAAGCGCGCCAGCGTCAATGCCTCGCCGCCCTCGCCGGCCGGAAAGAGGGTTTGCTGTTCGACCATTGGAAGTCCGCGCCGAGGCGCGGCAAGAAGTAAGGCAACGAGGGCGCGATTCTACGGAGCGCGATGCGCCGGCCGTCGCGCCCGATTCGCACCGCGGCGCGCAACGCACGCAAGCGGCGCCCTCAGGCGCGACCGCGCGGCCGCGCGAAGGGCGCGCCTGCCACACCGCACGCGCAAAGCGCATGCCCGAGGAGCGCGCCTGCGAAACCGCGTGCGCAAAGCGCGTGCTCTACGGCAGAAGCACAGGCGGCGGCACAGCCGCCGCGTACCTCGGCAATGTCCAAGCGCCTGGGCCCGCAGCCCTTCCGCGCCCGCCTGCGCCCTGCTGCCGATGCACGCGCGAAGGCAAAACCATCGCGCACATCGGCCGCGGCCTCTCAGTGCATCAACGTCCTAGCGCGCCCGGTCTCGCGCTGTTCGGCGAGGATGCGCAGGAACTCCTCGCGGGTCAGCGGGCGCGAGAATAGATAGCCCTGCGCCGAGTCGCAGCCGAGCTGCTTCATCCAGTTTTGCTGTTCCTGCGTCTCCACCCCCTCGGCGGTGACCTTGATGCCGAGCGAGCGCGCCATCTCGACCACCGCCTTCACGATCGTCAGCGTGCGCGCATCGCGCATGCACTCGACAGTGAAGCTGCGGTCGATCTTCAGGCGATGGATCGGCAGGTCGCGCAGGTGCGCCAGGCTGGAGAAGCCGACGCCAAAGTCGTCGAGCGCCAGCCGCACCCCGGCCCGGCGCAGGCGCGACAGGTTGTCGCGCACCGTCGCCGAGGTGTCGAGCAGCCCGGTCTCGGTGACCTCGATCTCCATGTCGCCCGCCTGCACGCCGTGCTCGGCCAGCGTTTCGAGCAGGGTGTCGACGTAGCCCGGCTGCCGCAGGTGCACGCCGGCGACATTGACCGCCAGCGGCGGCATGGCGAGGTTCTGCTCGCGGGTGGCCCGATGGGCGCGGCACGCCTCGCGCAGCACCCAATCGCCGAGGGTGGCGACCAGGCCGCTTTCCTCGGCGATCGGGATGAACTCCGCCGGCGAGATCTCGCCGACGTCGGCGTCGGTCCAGCGCACCAGCACCTCGGCGCCGACGATGCGGCCATCGGCCAGCGACACCGTCGGCTGGAAGTACAGGCCGAAGTCGCGCGACTCCATCGCCTTGCGCAGCCGCTGCTCCAGCCGCAGGCGCAGGTCGACGCGCCGCGCCACCGCCGGCGTGTACAGCGCGTACGTCGCGCGTCCGTTCTGCTTGGCCTCGTACATGGCGGCGTCGGCGGCGTTGACCAGCGCCTCGAGGTCGCCACCGTCGTCGGGAAAGAAGCCGATGCCGATCGACGGCGTGACCATCAGTTCGAGCCCGAGCACGCGCATCGGCGCGCTGATCTGCTTGACCAGCCGCCGCGCCAGCTCGAGCACCGCCTCGGTCGAGGAGGCTTCGCCGAGCAGCGCCACCAGCTCGTCGCCGCCGCGCCGGCCGAGCAGCCGCGGCGCGGGAACGTGCTCGTGCAGCCGCTCGGCCACCGCGCGCAGCACCTCGTCGCCGGCGCGATGGCCGTAACCGTTGTTCAGCAGCCGGAAGTTGTCGAGGTCGATGAAAAAGAGCGCGCAGCGCCGCCCCTGCTGCCGCGCCAGCGCCAGCTCGGCGCGCGCCTGCGCATCGAAGGCGTGCCGGTTGGCGAGGCGCGTCAGCGCATCGGTGGTGGCCAGCCGCTCGATGCTCTCCCGCGCCCGCACCTGCTCGGTGACGTCCTTCGAGACACCGCGGTAGCCGACGAATTCGCCGCGCTCGTCGAAGACCGGGTCGCCACTGGACAGCACGTAGCGGAACCCGCCCTCCGGCGCCGGTCGCCTCGCCAGCAGGTCGCGGAAGGGGCGGTGCGCCTCCAGATCGGCGCGATGCTCGTCCCAACTGGCCGGCTGCAGGATCTCGACGTCCAGCTCCCAGCGCCTCCGGCCCAGCAGGTCCTGGGACGGCACCAGCCCCGGCCGGCGCGCCCGCTGGCCGTATTCGATGCGCGTGAATCGGAACTCGCGGTCGAGTTCCCAGTACCAGTCCGACGACAGCTCGGTCAGCGCACGGAAGCGCGCCTCGCTGGCGCGCAGGCCCTCGACCAGGGCGGTGCGCTCGGTCACGTC
>CALGWX010000323.1 GCA_937936215.1 uncultured Burkholderiaceae bacterium
TACAACGGCAGCCGCGGCCGCGAGGCGTACCCGAATGCGGTGCTCGCGGCCTGGCAGGGCCGCTGGGCGTACGCGCCGCGCCGCCCGGCCATCGGGTAGGAGGCTGCAAAGCGATCGGCTGCGCGTGCCGGTCTCGTGGCATCAGCCCTTGGTCGCACTCCTCGTTACGGGGCCGCGGCCTACCGCGACCTACGCCCGCGGCGGCAACCTCCCGCCGTTGGACTCGGTGCCCCTCCGTCGCCTCGACCTCGACCCGCTCGCGACGCTTGTCCCACCGCGCCCGGGCGCGGCGGCATTGCTCAGCGCTTCGGCAACCCCGGCGGCCCGCCGCGCAGGCCGGCGAGCCCGCCCATGGCGCGCATCATCTTCGCCAGCCCGCCCTTTTTCATCTGCTTCATCATCGCGCGCATCTGCTCGAACTGGCTGAGCAGGCGGTTGACCTCCTGCACCGGCACGCCGCTGCCGGCGGCGATGCGCCGCTTGCGCGAGGCCTTGATGAGTTCCGGCTTCGCCCGCTCAGCCGGCGTCATCGCGTTGATGATGCCTTCGAGCCGGCGAACCTGCCGGTCGGCGTCGTTGTCGTTGATCTGGCCGGCGGCCTTCGCCAGCTGCGCCGGCAGCTTGTCCAGCAAACCGGAGATGCCGCCCATCTTGCGCATCTGGCCGATCTGCTCCTTGAAGTCGTTCAGGTCGAAGCGGTCGCCGGACTGGATCTTCTTGGCCAGCCGTTCGGCGGACTTCAGGTCGACCGCCTTGCGGACGTCCTCGACCAGCGCCACCACGTCGCCCATGCCCAACACGCGGCCAGCCATGCGCTCGGGGTCGAAGCGCTCCAGGCCGCCGATTTTTTCCGCCACGCCGATGAACTTGATCGGCTTGCCGGTCACATGGCGCACCGACAGCGCCGCGCCGCCGCGGGCGTCGCCGTCGAGCTTGGTCAGGATGACACCCGTGAGCGGCAGCCGCTCGGCAAAAGCGCGCGCGGTGTTGACCGCGTCCTGTCCGAGCATGCTGTCGACGACGAACAGGGTCTCGACCGGCTTGAGCGCCGTGTGCAGCGAGGCGACCTCCTGCATCATCGCCTCGTCGATCGCCAGCCGGCCGGCGGTGTCCACGATCAGCACGTCGAAGTAGTGGCGCCGCGCGTGGTCGAGCGCCCGCTGCGCGATGTCCACCGGCGATTCACCGCCGTGGCTGGGAAAAAACTGCGCGCCGGCCTGCTGCGCGACGGTCTTCAGCTGCTCGATCGCCGCCGGCCGGTACACGTCGGTGGACACTGCCAGGACCTTCTTGCGACGCTCGTCGATCAGCCACTTGGCGAGCTTGGCGGCCGTGGTCGTCTTGCCGGCGCCCTGCAGGCCGGCGAGCAGGATCACTGCCGGCGGCTGCACCGCGAGGCTCAGTTCGCGCTCGGCCGCGGGCAGGTCGCCGCCCATCAGGGCGGTCAGTTCGCGGTGCACGACGCCGACCAGCGCCTGTCCCGGTGTCAGGCTCCCGACGACTTCCTCGCCCAGCGCTTTGTCCTTGACCCGGGCGATGAAGTCGCGCACCACGGGCAGGGCAACGTCGGCCTCCAGCAGCGCCAGCCGCACCTCGCGCAGCATCTCCTGAGTGTTGGCCTCGGTCAGGCGCGCCTGGCCGCGCATCGTCTTGACGATGCGGGAGAGCCGGTCGGTCAACGAATCGAGCATGGGCGAGGGGAGCGCACGCAGGGGGTCCGCGTGCTATACAAGTGCGTATGGCGAGCAGTGCATTCTACGAGGGCGGCGCGGTCGTGGTCGCGGCGGCGTACCTGCTGCTCGCGTGGTTGACCTGGCGCTCGCTGGCCGCGCCTGAGCGCGCGCACGGCTGGCGCTCGGCGTTGCTGCCGGTGCTGGCGCTCGGGCACGCGACGCTGCTCGGCTTGGCCATTGGCGGCAGCGGCGAGTTCCGCTTTGGCTTCGCGCACGCGCTGTCGGCGACCCTGCTGTTGGCGGTGCTCGTGCTGTGGATCGAGGGCATGTTCGTGCCGGTGCGGGGGCTCGACGTCGTCGTGCTGCCCACCGCGGCGCTGTGCGTGCTGCTGCCGGTGTTCTTTCCGGGGACGGCAATCGCTGCCGGCGTGGACTCGACGGTGCTGCGGCTGCATCTGCTGGCCGCGATGGCCGCGTACAGCCTGCTGACCATCGCCGCGCTGCATGCGCTGCTGATGGCGTTGCTCGACCGCCGCCTGCACGCCCCGGCGCTGGCGCCGACGCAGGGGCTGGGGCGGATCTTCAGCCAGGTGCCATCGCTGCTGGCGCTGGAGACGCTGCTGTTCCGGCTGATCTGGGCCGGCTTCATCCTGCTGACGGCAACGCTGGCGAGCGGCGTCTTCTTCTCCGAGCAGCTGTTCGGGCGCGCCCTGCGTTTCGAGCACAAGACGGTGTTCACGATCGCGTCCTGGCTGGTGTTCGCGGCGCTGCTGGCCGGCCGCGTCATCTTCGGCTGGCGCGGCCGCACCGCGCTGCGATGGACTTTCGCCGGCTTCCTGATGCTGCTGCTCGCTTACGTCGGCAGCCGCTTCGTGCTCGAGGTCGTGCTGGGGCGCCTCTAGATGGGTCGCATCGTTTTCTTCATTCTGCTCGCCCTGGGGCTTTACGTCGCCTATCGCCTCTGGCGCGCCGGGCAACGCCGGGATCATGCCGGTCGCGACGAGCGCTCGCCACCGAGTGCCGAGCCGATGGTCCGCTGCGAGCATTGCGGCCTGAACGTGCCGCAATCCGAGGCGCTGGCCGACGGCGGCCGCTGGTTCTGCAGCGAGGCGCACCGCCGCCTGCAGCGGGGCGCATGAGTCTCGCCAGTCGCGCGGGCATGAGCAAGGGGCTGGCAACGGGCCGCCCGAGGCTGCTGCCATGGCGGCCCGCGGCGGGGTGCCGTCGCTTGCGGCCTCGGCCGCCCGCCGCGGCGGGGTGGCGATGAGCGCAGTGCGTTCGATCTACCGAGACGACGACGCCGCGGCGCCGCCCTGGCGCACGCTGCAGTACCTCGGGCTGGCGCGCCTGGTCATCTCGATCGGCCTGCTGTTGGCGATTGCCGCGCTGGGCGCGAACATCCGCGGTTGGTCGACGCCCGCGTACATCGCCGGGGCGGCCGTGTACTTTGCCGGCGCCGCGGCGCTGTCGGCGGCGGCGCTGTACCTGCGTCGGCGGCCGATGGTCCACGTCGCGGCGCAGATCGCCTTCGACCTCGTGCTGATCTCGGCGCTGATGATCGCCAGCGGCGGCCTGCGCTCGGGGCTCGTGGTGCTGTACCTGCTGCCGCTGGCGGGCGCCTCCCTGCTGCTGCCGACCGTGCCGGTGTTCTTCGTCTGCTCGCTGGCGGTGATCACCATATTGCTCGACACCCTGGCGCGAACGCTCACCGCGGCGGGCGCCGAGGCGTCGCTGTTCGAGGCGGGGCTCTATGGGGCGATGATGTTCGCCATCACCGCGCTGCTGCGGTTGCTGGCGCAACGGCTGGCGGCCCAGGAGCAGCTGGCACAGGAGCGGGGCCGCAACCTGCACAACCAGCTGGCGATCAACCGCCTGGTCATCGCCCAGCTGGAGCAGGGGGTCGTCGTCGTCGACGCCGACACCCGCGTGCGCGCGAACAACCGCGCCGCGCGGGTGCTGATCGGCATGAAACCGGAGGCGCAGCTGACCGGCGAGCGGCTCGGGGACTTCGGCCACCTGTCCCCGCTGGTGACGGCGTACCGGCGCTGGCTCGCCGGCGAAAGCGGTGCCGGGGCGCGGACGCCGAGCGTGGTCGAGCTGCCCGATCTGCGGCTGCGCGCCCGCTTCGTGCAGCCCGCGGCGGTGGACAGCGGCGAGTTCCTGATCTTCCTGGAGGACCAGCGGGCGCTGGACGAACGCGCCCAGCAGCTGAAGCTCGCCTCGATGGGGCGGCTGACCGCCTCCATCGCGCACGAGATCCGCAACCCGCTGGCGGCGATCAGCCACGCCAGCCAGCTACTGATCGAGGACGCACACGACGCGGGCCTGCAACGGCTGGCCGCCATCGTGCGTGAGAACACGGCGCGCTTGAATCGGCTGGTCGACGACATCCTGCGGGTGGCCCGCCGCGAGGCGCCGCTGGGCGACGTCATCGAGCTCGCCGCGTTTCTGGCCGAGTGGCTGCAGGAGTTCGTCCGCGACCGCCCGCAGGCGCAGGGGCGGATCGCGCTGGAAGCCCCGTTGGCGGCCGAGGTCAAGTTCGAGCGCTCGCACCTGCGGCAAGTGCTGTACAACCTGGTCGACAACGCGCTGCGCTACGCGAGCGACGCCCCCGGGGCGGTGCGGCTGCGGGTGGCGAACGAGGGCGGGCGGGTGGCGCTGTGGGTGCTCGACGATGGCCCGGGGGTCGCGGAGAGCGCCCGCCCGTCGCTGTTCGAGCCGTTCCACACCACCCACGCGGCCGGCACTGGCCTGGGGCTGTACATCGCGCGCGAGTTCTGCGTGGCCAACCAGTGCCAGATGGCTTACGACGAACTGCGGATGCTGGACGGCTCCTCCTGTCACGGCTTCGTCGTACGCTTCGGTGCGGCGCCGGCGGAGCAGGACACGGCCGAGGCCCTCGACACCATGATCCCCAATGACTGAAGCCCGGTTTGCCGCTGGCGACGCCGTGGCCGAGCGGCGGCTTCCCGCCGTGCTCGTGGTCGACGATGAGGCGGACCTGCGCGAACTGCTGTCGCTCACGCTCGGCCGCCTCGGCCTGGACGTCGACATGGCCGACAGCGTCGGCGCGGCGCGCGAGCTGCTGTCGCGCCACCGTTATGCGCTCTGCCTGACCGACATGCGGCTGCCGGACGGCTCTGGCCTGGAACTGGTGCAGCAGGTGGCCGCGCGCGGCGAGACCCCGATTGCGGTGATCACCGCCTATGGCAGCGCCGAGAACGCGGTGGCGGCGCTGAAGGCGGGCGCCTTCGACTACCTGGCCAAGCCCGTCGAGATCGACCAGTTGCGGCTGCTGGTGCGTTCGGCGCTGGCACGGCCGGCCGAAGGCGCCGCGCCGCAGGTGCCGCCGGCTCGGGCGATCGACCGGCTGCGCGGCAACGCGCCGTCGATGCAGCAGCTGCGGGCGATGATCGCGCGACTCGCCCGCAGCATGGCGCC
>CALGWX010000324.1 GCA_937936215.1 uncultured Burkholderiaceae bacterium
CGTCCGCGCAGGCGCAGGTGAGCGAGTTCCGGGTACAGCGAGGAAAGATCGATCGTCAGCAGGTCTGGCGGCCGCCGGTGCAGCGGCACCGCATGGCGGGCGCTGCGCTCGCGGCTGCCTTCCAGCAGCGGCTCGTAGTAACCGGTGATGCGGCCGCGCGATTCGCTGGCGAGCAGGCGCGCCTCCGGACCCGCCTCCACCGTGACGCTGAGCACGCGGTAGGCGTCGAAGCGCTCGGCGAGCACGGCCCGTCGCGCCGCCGTGTTGGCAGCCGCGGCCGCGCCCTGGCAGGCCTCGCGCCAGGCGGCCCACCGCGACGGGCTGCGCTCGAAGCTCGCGCAAGAGGCGAGCAGCGCCGTCCAGGCGGCGTCGAGGTCGGCCGCGTTCAGCGGCGGCAACGCCTCGATGGCCACCGGCTCGTAGCGCGCCTGCGTCAGCGTCTTGACGCTGGGCGGCGGCGGTGTCGGGCCGGGTGGCGCCGTGGCGCAGGCGGCGGCAAGCAGCGCCGCGGCGAGCGCCAGCGCCTTCCTACAATGCCGGCCTCGCCAACGTGGGAGTGCTGCCGTGTGGCTCATCGTCCTCGAAGCGCTGCTCGCGCTCGGGCTGCTGATCTTCATCGTCTGGTGGACGATGTTCCACGGCCGCAAGCCGCCGAAGGAATAGCGCCTCAGCGGCGGTGGCCGAATCGCGGCGCTCGGCGCGTGGTCGCGGCAGGCGGCGGATCGGTCGGGCGCCAGACCGCAGGCCGCGTCACCCTGGGCTCGGGGCGCGCCGCCGACGGATCCACGGCGCCTCAGTGCAGCGCCCGCGGCGCCGAGAGCACGAACTCCGGGATCGTCGCCTCGAAGGCGGTGCCGTCTTCGGCGATGCACTGGTAGGTGCCGTGCATCGAGCCGACCGGGGTGGAGAGCGGGCAGCCGCTCGTGTACTGGAACGCCTGCCCCGGGGCGAGCACCGGCTGCTCGCCGACCACGCCGGGGCCGCGCACTTCCTCGACCTGGCCTTCGCCGTCGGTGATGATCCAGTGCCGCGAGACGAGCTGCGCGGTCACCTCGCCGGTGTTGCGGATCGTCACCGTGTAGGCGAACAGGTAGCGGCCCTCGTCCGGCTCCGACTGCTCGGGCAGGTAGCGCGGCACGACGTGGACGGTGAACTGATAGCGGGCCATCGACGCACGGGCGCCTTCGTACAATCGAAGGCGTCGATCAGGGAGAACGCCGTGGATTGTCGCATCGCGCCCAGCATCCTGTCCGCCGACTTCGCCCGTTTGGGCGAGGAGGTGCGCAACGTCGTCGCCGCCGGCGCCGACTGGATCCACTTCGACGTGATGGACAACCATTACGTGCCCAACCTGACGGTTGGCCCGCTGGTGTGCGAGGCGATCCGGCCGCACGTGCAGGTGCCGATCGACGTGCACCTGATGGTCGAGCCGGTCGATTCGCTGGTGCCGATGTTCGCGAAGGCCGGTGCCAACGTGATCACCTTCCACCCCGAGGCGTCGCGCCACATCGACCGCACGCTGGCGCTGATCCGCGACCAGGGCTGCCAGGCCGGGCTGGTGTTCAACCCGGCCACGCCGCTGGAGTGGATGGACCACGTGATGGACAAGCTCGACATCGTGCTGCTGATGAGCGTGAACCCCGGCTTCGGCGGCCAGTCGTTCATCCCCGAGGCGCTGAACAAGCTCGCCGCCGCGCGGGCGCGGCTCGACGCCTACGCGCGAGCCAGCGGCCGCAAGGTGCTGCTGGAGATCGACGGCGGCGTCAAGGTCGACAACATCGGCCGCATCGCCGCGGCTGGCGCCGACACCTTTGTGGCCGGCAGCGCGATTTTCGGCTCGAAGGACTACCGGGCCACGATCAGTGCCATGAAGGCGGCGGTATCGGCAGCGCAGGCGGCACGGCCCGTGACGGAGTAGCGGCGCGGTCCTCGCCCAAGTAGCGGCGCGGCTCTCGGCGAAGTAGCGGCGCGGCACGGGGCCAGGGGCTGCCCGTTGGCGGCCGCGAGCGGAGGACGGCGGGCGAGGGGCTGTGCGCCATGCGGCTGTGCTCGGGCGGCGGTGAAGCGGCCCGCTGCGTAGCCCAGGTTCGCGGCCGCACCGTTCGCCGCGACCTTGGGCGGCTGGCCTCGAAGTTCCGCCGTCGCTTCGCGCGGCGACGCCGCCGCTATGCCTTGACCGCTGGCCGGGTGGCCGGATTCCCGGCGCCGTGCGCGGCCGGATGGCTGTCGGTCATGACGCGATTGCGGCCGCTGGCCTTGGCGCGGTAAAGCGCCCGGTCAGCGCGCTCGAACAGCGCACCGCAGCTCGCGTCCGAAGCGGACAGGGCGGCCACGCCGACGCTGAGCGTGAACTTCAGTTCGCGGCGCGGGTGGCCTTCGCTGTGAACGACCAGCGGCGTCGACTCGACCCGTTGCCGCAGGCGCTCGGCGAGCACCACCCCCTGCGCCACCGTCGTGTGCGGGGCGATGACCATCAGTTCCTCGCCGCCGTAGCGGGCAACGAGGTCCGTCGCGCGCACCGTGTTCAGGCACAGTTCGCCCAGGTGCCGCAGCGCCAGGTCGCCGACCGCGTGGCCGTGCTCGTCGTTGATCCGCTTGAAGTGGTCGATGTCCAGCAGCAGGATCGTCAGCGGCTGCTCATAGCGGCGGGCGCTTTCGAAGGCCTCCTGCGGTCGCCGCTGCAGGTAGCGGCGGT
Source organism: uncultured Burkholderiaceae bacterium (assembly GCA_937936215.1). GTDB lineage: Bacteria > Pseudomonadota > Gammaproteobacteria > Burkholderiales > Burkholderiaceae_F > JADJWR01. Next base: position 2,696 of record CALGWX010000324.1, read on the forward strand.
TGTAGACGCCGGTCACTTCGTCGGTGATGCTCTCCTGCTCCAGCAGCGCGATGCGGCGAACGTCGAGCGCGGTCCGCATCGCCAGCGTGAAGTTCAGCCAGACGAAGCAGGCGCCGAAGAAGAACACCAGCGACACGACCAGGCTGTCCGCGTTGCCGTCCTGGCCCCATAGCCTGGCCGCATACGCGAGGTAACCGACCAGGAAGAAGATGGTCAACGCGCCCTGCAGGTACCAGGTGCGGCGGGTGCGTCCCGCGGGCAGCTCGCCGATGACGCGCGCCAGGGGCAGCAGAGCGGCCACGAGCGTCGCGGCGCCGGCAAGCACGAGCGCGATGGCCACGTAGACGATGACCGCAGGCATGTTCGGTCGGGCAGCGTATTCCTTGCGCGAAAATGGTCTGGCGCGTGCCGTCGGCCTTCCCGGCCCGCCCGCGCGCGGACGAGTGCGTCTCAGTCTGGCATCGGCGCTTCGTTCGCGTACATTCGAATAAGCGGCGGTTTCCGCGACAGTTCCGCGCTTGCCGGCCTGCCGCCGGGGCAGCCGATGACAGACCCACGAACGAAGTGACATGAAGACCGAACCGAAGGCCGGGGTACTGATCGACCTCGACGGGACGCTGCTCGACACCGCGCCGGACCTCGCCGCGGCCGCCAACCGGATGCGGGCCGACTTCGGCCTGCCGCCGCTGCCGGTCGAGCGCATCGCCGCCTTTGTCGGCAAGGGTGCCGAGGTTCTGGTGCACCGGGCGCTGACCGACGCCCTCGATGGCCGGGCCAGCCCGGAGGACTTCGCCCGCGGCCGGCAATCGTTCTATGCCCACTACACGGCGGAAAACGGCCTGCAGGCCGTCGTCTTCGAGCGCGTGCCCGAGGCGCTCGAAGCGCTGCGCGCGCATGGCCTGAAGCTCGCCTGCGTGACCAACAAGCCGAAGGAGTTCACCGGCCCGCTGCTCGCGAAGATGGGACTGGCGCCGTACTTCGACGCCGTGGTCGCCGGCGACGAGGTGGCGGAGAAGAAGCCGCACCCGGCGCTGCTGCTGGAGGCCTGCCGCCGCCTGCACCTGCGCCCGACCGAGGTCACGATGATCGGCGACTCGGTCAACGACGCGCAGGCCGCGCGCGCCGCCGGCTGCCACTGCGTGCTGGTGGAGACCGGTTACAACGAGGGCGAGGGGGTGGCGGCCCTCGCCGGCGCGCCGGGGGTCGATGCTATATTTCCCGCGCTCGTCGAGGCCGTGCAGTGGGTGATCGCGCATCACACCGCGCAGGCGTCCAAGGCCACCACGCAATGAGTCACCGCAACGAATCGATGCCCAACCGGGCCAGCTGCAAGCCGCGCGGCTGGCAGGCCCGGGGGGTCTGGTGCTGGCGAAGCTAGCGCCGGGCGCCGCCGTGCGCCGCATCGATCGTTGGAACAACCTTGTCGCTCGTGGCCGCTTGCCGCGGGCGCCCTCCAGGTGACGCATGACCGAACTCGAATACAAGGCCCTTGCCGCGCAGGGCTACAACCGCATCCCGCTGATCGCAGAAAGTTTTGCCGACCTCGAAACGCCGCTGTCGCTGTACCTGAAGCTGGCGCGCGGCCAGGGCGCCGGGGCGAATTCCTTCCTGCTCGAATCGGTGGTCGGCGGCGAGCGCTTCGGCCGCTACTCCTTCATCGGCCTGCCGGCGCGCACGGCGATCCGCGCCACCATCGGCGAGCCCGGCGCGCACCGCATCGAGGTCGTCACCGACGGCGCCGTGGTGCGCGAGGAGCGCGGCGATCCGCTCGCCTTCATCGAGAAGTACTTCGCGCAGTTCAAGGTGGCGCTGCGGCCGGGCATGCCGCGCTTCTGCGGCGGGCTGGCCGGCTACTTCGGCTACGACACCGTGCGGCTGTTCGAAAAGAAGCTGGCCAAGCCCAAGCCCGACGACCTCGGCCTGCCCGACATCCTGCTGCTGCAAAGCGAGGAACTGGCGGTCATCGACAACCTGACCGGCCGCGCCTACATCATCGTCTACGCCGACGCCCGCCACCCGGAGGGCTACTCGCGGGCGCGCGAGCGGCTGCG
>CALGWX010000325.1 GCA_937936215.1 uncultured Burkholderiaceae bacterium
GCCTTCCTCCCGGCGGCCGAGCGCGCCGGGCTGGCGCATGTCATCAGCATGCGCGTGCTGGACTGCGCCTGTGAGCGGCTGCGCCACTGGCGCGGCCGCGGCCACACCGACCTGCGGGTGGCGGTCAACCTCTCGGCACACGATTTCCGCCGCGACGACTTCGCCGGTGCCGTGGCCACCACGCTCGACCGCCACCGCCTGCCGCCGACATCGCTGGAATTGGAGCTTACCGAGCACGAGCAGCTCGACGACGACGGCGCCATCTCGCAGGCGGCCGAACTGGCGCGCCACGGCGTCGTGCTGACGATCGACGACTTCGGCGTCAAGTACTCGTCGCTGCGCTACCTGCACCGGCTGCCGGTGCGGGCGCTGAAGATCGACCGCAGCTTCGTGCGCGACGTCGGCGAGTCGGCGGCGAGCAATTCGATCGTCTCGGCGCTGATCGGCATCACCGGCCGCATGGGGCTGCGGCTGGTGGCCGAGGGGGTCGAGGAAAAGCGGCAGGTCACCGAACTGCGCCGGCTCGGCTGCCACATCATGCAGGGGTTCCTGTTCAGCCCGCCGGTGCCGGCCGAGGACATCGGCGGCTATCTCGATCGCGCCGTCGCGTCGGCCGCCTGACGGCCGCGCGCGAGGGGCGCTCGCCGGCCACGAATCCTTCACCGGCTGCGACCCTGAGGTGACGGCCGCGGGGGTAAGGGGCGCGCCGGACGCGGCGCGGTCGACGGGATGGCGGCCCGAGGGCCGCGCGCGACGGGCGCGCGCCAAGGGGAGGTCAAGGCGGCGCGGCGGCGCGCCGTGCCCGGGTAAGACTTGAACCAACAACCAGAAGAGGAGAGCACGAGCCATGGCAACCCGTTCCGCCCCCAAGCCCGTCCGCAAGCTCGGCCGCGCCGGCAAGACCACCGCGGGCGCGTCCGGGCGCCCGCTGCTGCTGGTGGCCACGCGCAAGGGCGCCTGGCTGCTGCACGGCGACGGCGCGCGCCGGCGCTGGCGCCTCGACGGGCCGCACTTCCTCGGCCACATCATTCATCACCTCGTGCTCGACCCGCGCGACGGCCGCACGCTGCTGGCGGCGGCCAGGACCGGGCATCTCGGGCCGACGATCTTCCGCTCCACCGACCTCGGGCGCTCGTGGAAAGAGGCCGCGAAGCCGCCGGCCTTCGCCAAGCGCGAGGACGGCAGCGGCCGCACTGTCAGTCACACCTTCTGGCTCACGCCCGCGTATGACAACGAGCCGAACGTCTGGTACGCCGGCACCTCGCCGCAGGGCCTGTTCCGCTCCGACGATGGCGGCGTGACCTGGGCGCCGTTTTCGCACGTCAACGACGACCCGCAGTACCTGAAGTGGTTTGGCACCGCGCAGGACGGCACGCCCGATGGGCCGATGCTGCACTCGATCCTCGTCGACCCGCGCGATCCCAGGCACCTGTACTTCGGCCTGTCCGGCGGCGGCGTGCACGAGTCGACCGACGGCGGCGCGAGCTTCCGTCCGCTGATCGATGGGCTCGAGGTGGTCGAGGGCTTCCCGAAGGACGACCCGAGCGTGCACGACCCGCACTGCATCCGCATGTGCCCGAGCGACCCCGACCGGCTCTACCAGCAGAATCACTGCGGCATCTACCGGCTCGACCGGCCGGCCACGCGCTGGCAACGCATCGGCCGCTCGATGCCGAAGAAGGTGGGCGACATCGGCTTCAACATGGTCGTGCACCCGCGCAACGCCGACGTGGCCTGGGTGCTGCCGATGGACGGGCAGACGGTGTGGCCGCGCACCAGCCCCGAGGGCAAGCCGGCCGTCTACGTCACCCGCAACGGCGGCAAGACATGGCGGCGGCTGGACGGCGGCCTGCCGCGCGAGCAGACCTGGTGGACCGTCAAGCGGCAGGCCATGTGCGCCGACAATGGCGACCCGGTGGGGCTGTATTTCGGCACCACCAGCGGCGAGCTGTGGGCCAGCCGCGACGAGGGCGCGAACTGGCGCCGCGTCGTGCGCGGACTGCCGGAAATCTATGCCGTCGAGGCGGCCGCGCCGCGTTGACGGCAGGCGCAGCGATGAAGGTGCTGATTCCGAGCCCCTTGCGCTCCTACACCGGCAACCGGAGTTGGGTGCAGGCGCGGGGCGCGACGCTCGGCGCCGTGCTCGACGATCTCGAAGGCCAGTTTCCCGGCATCCGCTTCCGGATGATCAACGAGCAGGAAAAAATGCGCCCGCACATCCGCTTCTTCGTCAACGGCGCGCAGACCTTCGACCTGCGCCAGCCCCTTGGCGACCGCGACGAGCTGACGATCGTGCAGGCGCTCAGCGGCGGCTGAGCCGCGGCGTCGTGACGATCGTGCGGGCTGCGCTCGCGTGGCGCCGATCCGCCAACGCCGTCGCCGCCAGCCGGTCGCTGCTCGCTGCGCACGCCGGCGCGCCACCCACGACGTCGCTCGCTCGAGTCGATCGCGCTCCGCATGGGGGACGTCGCGCCCCAGCCCGAAGGTGTCGCCCGGGCGCAGTTGGCGAGTCTCGACGCCGACGGTCAGCCACATCCGCCCGCGCACGACGAGTGCCCTGACGGCAAACGGGTGCTTGTGCGTCTCGAGCGTCGCCCGCGGATCCCGGTGGCGCTCGGTCAGTTCGTCGAAACCCTGCGCGCGCGCGCCTGCGCCGCGAAGCGGCGGAAGCCCATCCCGATCATCTGCACCTCGGCCTGTCGAGGCGATCGCCGGCTGCCGCGCCCGTGCTAGCTTGACCGCATGTTCCGCCGCTTAGCCGACCTCCTGCTGCGGCTGCGCACCTGGCTGGCGGTACGGCTGGGGCTGTGGCGCGGCCAGTGGCGCCGCGGGCGGGTGTCGGTCAGCGGCGCGCATTGGCTCCCCGGCCCCTTCGGCGTGCACACGTGGCGCTACGGGCTGTACTCGCCGGCCGGCCTGGGCGACGACGAGGCGGCGCCGTTGCTGCTGGTGCTGCACGGCTGCCGACAGCGTGCGCTCGGCTTCGCCTTCGCCGCTGGGCTGACGCGAGTTGCCGACCGCGCCCGGCTGCGCCTGCTGTGCCCGCAGCAGCGGCGGCTGGCCAATCCGTGGCGCTGCTGGAACTGGTTCACGCCGGCGGCGCAGCGCGGCGAGGGCGAGTTGCGGCTCGTGCGGGCGCTGCTCGACGAGGTGGCCGCCCGCGTGCGCGTGCAGGGCGTGGCGGCCGTCGGGCTGTCAGCCGGCGGCGGGCTGGCGGCGCTGCTGGCGTTCCACCTGGCCGACCGCTTCCGCGCGGTGGTGGTGGTCGCGGCGCCGCCCCTGCTGGGTGGCCACAACCTGCAGGACCCGCGCGACGTGATGAAGCACGGCCTGCGGCTGCCGCCGGTCACCGCGCTGCCGGTCGCGCAGCGCGCCTGCGCGCCGCTGGCGATCGTCCACGGCACCGCCGACGAGGTCGTGAATCCGGGCTGCGCCGAGCAGCTGCAGGCGCAGGCCATCGCTTCGCTGAAGCGCGAGCGGCTCGAGGTCGAAGCCGAGCAGCGCACGCCCGCGGACGGCACGTCGGTGACCGACTACCGCAGCGCTGGCCTGCTGCGCCTGCGACGGATCGAAGTGGCGGGCCTCGGCCACCAGTGGAGCGGCGGCCCCGGCGGGCATCCGTACTGCGTGCCGGGCGGCGCACCGCTCGCGGAGCTCTGTGCCCAGTTCCTCCGCGATGCCGGACTGGTGGCCGGGCGCGCTGCCGGCGAAGACCCTCAGGCCGGATAGCGCCGGCGCAGCTCGGCGACCTGTTCCTCGGTCAGGGTTCGCGTCCGCTCGTGCCGCAGCAGCAGGTACAGGCGGGCCGTCGCCTCCAGTTCCTCGACCGCGTCGGCCGCCGCTGCAAGCGTTGTCCCGGCGACCACCGGGCCGTGGTTGGCGAGCAGCAGCGCATGGTGCCTGCCGGCGAAGCCGCGCACGGCCTCGGCCAGCCGTGCGTCGCCCGGCGGGAAGTAAGGCACCAGCGGCAGGCGGCCGACGCGCATGACGTAGTAGGCCGTCAGCGGCGGCAGCACGTCGTCGGCGTCCACGTCGGCGAGTACCGAGACCGCCACCGAATGCACCGAATGCAGGTGCACGACGGCGGCGAAGCGCGGCTGCTGCTCGTACATCGCGCGGTGCAGGAAGGCCTCCTTGGTCGGCGCATCGCCAGCGACATGGCGGCCACTGGCGTCGAGCCTTGCCAGCCGCGCCGGATCGAGGTCGCCGAAGCTCGACCCGGTGGGCGTCATCAGCCAGCCGCCATCGATGCGCACGCTGATGTTGCCGGTCGAGCCGTGCGTCAGCCCGCGCTCGTACATCGAACGGGCAATGCGGACGATCGATTCGCGCGCGGCCGTCTCGTTCATCGGCCCGCTCGGCGAAGTCTCATGGCGCGACCTCGAAGGCGCGGCTGAAGAAGTCTGGTCCGCCAAAGTGGCCGGATTTCAGCGCCAGGGCATAGGGCTTGCCGTCGGCAGCGCGCGTCCACGGCACGCCCGGGGCGATCTCCGGGCCGATGGCCAGTGCCCGCACGCCAAGCGCCTCGGTGACGGCGCCGGAGGTCTCCCCGCCGGCGACGACGAAGCGGCGCACGCCGGCCTCGGCGAGGCCGACCGCGATCGAGCGCAGCGCGTGCTCGACGAGCTGCGCGGCGCGCTCGCGCCCGAGCGCGGCCTGCGCGGCGGCGACCCGCTCCGGGGCCGCCGAGGCATAGATCAGCACCGGCTGCTCGCCGAGCCGCGCCTTCGCCCACGCCAGCGCCGAGGCGCCCGCGGCCGCCTCGGCGGCGAGCGCGAGCGGGTCGAGTTGCAGGCTCGGCAGGGTGTCCTTCACGTACTCGATCTGCGCCAGCGTGGCGGCCGAACAGCTGCCGGCAAGGATCGCCGCCGGTCCGCGCGGCCAGTCGATCGGCTTGCCGCTGCCGCTGTCCGCCTGCGAGCGCAGCGCGCTCGCGAGGCCCGCCGCCAGCCCCGAGCCGCCCGTGGCCAGCCACCCCGGCGCCAGCGACGCGCCGAGTAGCGCGAGTTCGCCGTCGTCGATCGCGTCGGCGATCACGTGGCGGCAGCCGGCGGCGGCCAGCTCGGCGAGCTTGGCCTCGACCGCCGTCGCGCCGCGCGCGATCACCGTGTGCGCGAGCAGGCCGACGCGGCGGCGGGTCTGCGCGGCGAGCACGCGCACC
>CALGWX010000326.1 GCA_937936215.1 uncultured Burkholderiaceae bacterium
ACGTCGAGCCCGGCGGCGGCGCGCTTGCCATCGCGCAGCGCCCGGAGCAGCGCCGCATCGTCGACCACGCCGCCGCGGGCAAGGTTCACCAGCACGGCGGTCGGCTTCATCAGCGCCAGCTCGGCGGCGCCGATCAGGTGATGGGTGGCCGGCGAATACGGCACCATCAGCACCACGTGGTCGGCCTGGCGCAGCAGTTCGTCCTTGGGCAGCCAGGTGGCGCCGCCCTCATCGCTCTCAGGCAGGCGCGTGCGGTTGTGATAGACGGTGCGCATCGCGAAGCCTGCGGCGCGGCGGGCGATGGCGCGGCCGATGCGGCCCATGCCGATGATGCCGAGCGTGCGCCCGTGCACGTCGGCGCCCGGGAACATGTCGAAGGCCCAGCGCTTCCAGTGCCCGGCGCGCAGCCAGCGCTCGGATTCGCCCACACGCCGCGCCGCCGCCAGCAGCAGCGCAAAGCCGTGGTCGGCCGTGGTCTCGTTGAGCACGTCCGGCGTGTTGGTGGCCAGCACCCCATGCCGGCTGCACGCCGCCAGATCGAGGTTGTTGTAACCCACCGCCACGTTGGCGACGACCTTCAGCCGCGTGCAGGCGGCCAGCAGCGCCTCGTCCACCCGCTCGCCGGCGACGATGAGCGCCGCGTCGGAGTCGGCCAGGCGGCGCGCGAGTTCCTCGGCCGAAAGGGCCGTGTCGTCGGGGTTGTCGGCGACGTCGTAGGCGGCGCGAAGCTCCTCGATGAGGTGCGGGTAGATGCGGCGGGTGACGACGACGCGCGGGCGGGCGGCAGGATTCATCGGAAGAAGACGAAGGTCATGGCGACGAAGATCGGCAGCAGAATAGCGCCCGACCACAGCATGTAGCCGAAGAAGCCCGGCATGCGGATGCCACGCTCCTCGGCGATTGCCTTGACCATGAAGTTCGGGGCGTTGCCAATGTAGGTGTTGGCGCCCATGAACACCGCCCCGCAGGAGATCGCCAGCAGCGTGGTGGCCTGGGTGGTCATCAGCGACTGCGGGTCGCCGCCGGCGAGGTTGAAGAACACGAGGTAGGTCGGCGCGTTGTCGAGGAACGACGACAGTGCCCCGGCGAGCCAGAAGTACATCGCGTCGTCCGGCTGGCCGGCGGCGTCGCTGGTCAGCCGCACCAGCGGCGCGAAGGCGCCCTCGGTGCCGCTCTTGAGCATCAGCAGCACCGGCGCCATGGTGATGAAGATGCCGAAGAACAGCTTGGCGACCTCGGCGATCGGCGCCCAGCCGAACTCGTTGGCCTTATGCACCGACTTCTTGGTCACCGCCAGCGACACCCCGGCGATCACCAGCAGGGCGGCGTCCCGCAGCAGCCCTTCGAGTGCCAGCCGCTGGCCGAGCACGTCCACCTCGATGCCGGTGTTGGCCAGCCCGCTCATCAGCACCGAGCCGAGCACCAGCAGCAGCAGGCCGAAGTTCGCGACCCCCTCGATGCGCAGCGGCGAGTCCGGCGTCGGGTCGCGCTTCAGGCCGGCGGCCACGTCCCGCCGGTACAGCACCGTGTCGATCACGAGAAAGAGCGCCAGCAGGATCAGCACCACGAACAGCATCGGCGCCAGCATGTGCTGCAGGGTCCAGAAGAAGTCGACGCCCTTCAGGAAGCCGAGGAACAGCGGCGGATCGCCCAGCGGCGTGAGCGAGCCGCCGACGTTGGCGACGATGAAGATGAAGAACACCACCGTGTGCACCTGGTGGCCGCGGTTGTCGTTGGCGCGGATTAGCGGCCGGATCAGCAGCATCGCCGCGCCGGTCGTGCCCATCAGGCTGGCGAGCGCCGCGCCGAGCGCCAGGATGCCGGTGTTCAGCAGCGGCGAGCCATGCAAGTTGCCGCGGACGTAGATGCCGCCGGCGACGACGTACAGGGTGCCGACGAAGATGATGAACGGCAGGTACTACAGCAGCAGCGTGTGCAGCGCGAGGTCGAGCGCCGCCGCGGCGCCATGGGCCGCGGCCAGCGGCAGCAGCGAAGCGAGGGCCCAGCCGGCCGCGATCTTGCCGTAATGGTGGTGCCACAGCCGCAGCGCCAGCAGCGGCAGCAGCGCGATCGACAGCAGCATGCCGACGAAGGGAACCGCCCACGCCAGCCCCAGCTGTGCGCCGTCGATGGCGGCCGCGGCCCAGGCCGCCGCCGGCATCGCCACGGCGGCGCCGGCCGCCCAGCCGCGCACTCCCCCGACGCGGACGGTCACTCCTCCCATCGCTCCTCCCCCGGCGCGCCGTCCATGTCGGCGCGCTCGCGTTCTTCTCAGAGGCTGTGAATAAATCTACTACGCGTCCCGATCTCGCGGCTGCGCTGCTCGCCGTACGCCTCTGTACGGGTCCGCTGGCGGGCAGCGACCTCGGGCCGCTCGCGACGATTTCTTCACAGCCTCTCAGAGGGTATAGACAAAAGAAACAATCTGCGGTCTGATCGCCCATCTTCTTCGTGAGGGAGCGCGGCGATGGGCAGGGTCGGCAGACCGGCGGCGATTGGC
>CALGWX010000327.1 GCA_937936215.1 uncultured Burkholderiaceae bacterium
ATCAAGCTGCAGGGCCAAATCGAATCGTTCGACCAGTACGTGGTCCTGTTGCGCAACACGGTGACGCAGATGGTCTACAAGCACGCCATCTCGACGGTCGTCCCGGCGCGGCCGGTCAACCTGGCGACGGAGTCCGACGCCTGACCACGTTCCAGATTGAGACGGCGCGCGGCGCTGGCTCGTCGCGCGCCGTGATTGTCAGCGTGCTGACGGGCCGGCGCGGCCTGGCCGGCCACGAAGCCGCCGATGCGCTCGAGGAGACGCGCCAGCTCGCCCGCTCAGCCGGCTGCGAGATCGTCGGCGAGGTGTCGGTGCGCCGCGAGCGACCCGACGCGGCCTTCTACATTGGCAGCGGCAAGGTCGACGAGCTGGCGGTGCTTGTCCAGGCGCAGGGCGCGCGCCTGGCGGTGTTCGACGTGCCCTTGAGCCCGGCGCAGCAGCGCAACCTCGAGCGCGCGCTCGGTGTGGCCGTGCTCGACCGCGAGCTGCTGATCCTCGACATCTTCGCCCAGCGCGCCAAGAGCAGCGAGGGCAAGCTACAGGTCGAGCTGGCCCGCCTGGAGCACCTGTCGACGCGGCTGGTGCGCGGCTGGACGCACCTGGAGCGGCAGCGCGGTGGCCTGGGCAAGACCGGCGGCCCCGGCGAGAAGCAGATCGAACTGGACCGACGCCAGATCGGCGTGCGCATCAAGCGCCTGCGCCAGCGGCTGCAGGCGCTCGGCAAGCAGCGGCGCACGCAGCGGCGCGCCCGCGCGCGGCGCGACGTGTTCTCGGTGTCGCTGGTCGGCTACACCAACGCCGGCAAATCGACGCTTTTCAACGCGCTGACGCACGCCGGCAGCTACGCCGCCGACCAACTGTTCGCCACCCTCGACACCACCTCGCGGCGCTGCTTCGTTGCCGAGGGCGTCGAAGTCGTGCTTTCGGACACCGTCGGCTTCATCCGCGGCCTGCCGCACCAGCTCGTCGACGCCTTCAAGTCGACGCTGGAGGAGTCCGTCGAGGCCGACCTGCTGCTGCACGTCGTCGACGCCGCCAGCCCCGCGCGCGACGCGCAGATGGCGGAGGTCGATCGCGTGCTGGCCGAGATCGGTGCCGCTGAGGTACCGCGCCTGCTCGTCTTCAACAAGATCGACCGTCTCGGTCGCGAGGCGGCGGTCGAGCGCGATGCCTGTGCTACGATCCGCGCCGTTTTTCTCAGTGCGGCCACCGGCGATGGCATCGAGCTGCTCCGCGAGGCGATCGCGGAGCGTGCGCGCGATGCACGATCGGCCCCGGCCGAATCCCGTGCGATACCTGCAGCCTCGACGCCGTCTGCCCTTGCCGCCGGCGTCTTCGAGTAGTCCCGCGTTGCCATGCATCTGATCTCCGGGATTTCGCTTGCCCTCAATGACCCGCAATGGGGCCGCGGCTCGGGCTCCGGTTCCGGCGGCGACGACGGCGAGCGCAACGATGGCCGCCGCGGCGGTCGCCCGCAGGGCGGGCCGCCCGATCTCGACGAACTCTGGCGCGACCTGAACCGGCGGCTGAACGGCCTGTTCGGCAAGCGTGGCGGCGGCAGGGGCGGCTCCTCAGGGGGCGGCAGCAGTGGCGGCGGCTTTCGGCCCGATGCCCGCGGCGCCGGCATCGGCGTGGCCTCCGTGCTGGCGGTGGCGGCGCTGATCTGGCTCGGCAGCGGCGCCTACATCGTGCAGGAAGGCCAGGTCGGCGTGGTCACCACCTTCGGCCGCTATAGCGAGACGACGTCGCCGGGATTCCGCTGGCGCATGCCGTGGCCGGTGCAGGCGCACGAGATCGTCGACGTCCTGTCGGTTCGTACGCTCGAGATCGGCGGCCGCGGCCGCGCCGACCGGCTGAAGGAATCGCTGATGCTCACCGACGACGAGAACATCGTCGATCTCCACTTCACGGTGCAGTACCGGATCAAGGAAGACGTGACCGGTGCCCGCGACTTCGTCTTCAACGTGCGCCGGCCCACCGAGTCGGTCCGGCTGATCTCCGAGTCGGCGATGCGCGAGGTGGTCGGCCGGCAATTGATGGACAAGGTGCTGTACGAGTCGCGGCAGGAGATCGCCGACGCCGTGCGCACCCGCATGCAGGAAAGCCTCGACCAGTACGGCACGGGCATCCTGGTGCTGCAGGTGGCGATCCAGAACGCCCAGCCGCCGGAGCAGGTGCAGGCGGCCTTCGACGACGCGGTCAAGGCCACGCAGGATCGCGAGCGGCTGATCAACGAGGGCCAGGCCTACGCCAACGACGTGATCCCGCGCGCGCGCGGTACGGCGGCGCGGCTGCTGCAGGAAGCCGAGGGCTACCGGACCCGGGTGGTGGAGACCGCCGAGGGGGATGCGGCGCGCTTCCGCCAGGTGGCGACCGCCTATGCCCAGGCGCCGCAAGTCACCCGCGAGCGGCTGTACATCGAGACGATACAGCAGATCTTCGCCAACACCAGCAAGGTGCTGATCGACAGCCGGGCGAGCACGCCGCTGCTGTATCTGCCCTTCGACAAGCTGCTGCAGCAGTCGGCGCAGGAGCCGGTGACGGTCCGCCCGACCAGCCCGTCGACGAACGAGCCGGCGCCGGTCGACTCGCGTCCGAGCCCGGGTTCGCGCGGCCGCGAGAGCCGCTAGGCGCACGCCATGAACAAGGTCATCGCCACCGTCGTCGCCCTGGTCGTGGCCGCGGTCATCTTCCGCGCCAGCACCTTCGTCGTCGACCAGCGGCAGTTCGCGATCCTGTTCCAGCTGGGCCAGATCACCGAGGTGCACTCGGAGCCGGGGCTCAAGTTCAAGATTCCGCTGATCCAGAACGTCGTCTACCTCGACCGCCGCATCCTGACCATCGACACGCCGCAGGCCGACCGGGTGCAGACCTCCGAGAAGAAGAACCTGCTGGTTGATTCCTTCGTCAAGTGGCGGATCGCCGACCCGCGCCTGTACTTCGTCAGCTTCCAGGGCCTGGAGCGCGCCGCCGAGGAGCGCATCAACTCGCTGGTGCGCGATGCGCTGAACCGCGCCATCAACCGGCGCACGGTCAACGAGGTCACCTCGCGCGAGCGCGATCGCGCGATGGAGGAGATCAAGGCCGGCGTGCAGGAGCGGGTGCGCGACCTCGGCGTCGAGATCGTCGACGTGCGGCTGAAGCGGGTCGAGTTCGTGCCGGAGATTAACGAGGACGTGTTCCGCCGCATGCAGTCCGAGCGCAAGCGCGTGGCCACCGAGCAGCGCTCGATCGGCGCCGCCGAGGGCGAGAAGATCCGCGCCGACGCCGACCGCCAGCGCGAGGTGCTCCTCGCCGAGGCGTATCGCGAGGCCGAGAAGATCAAGGGTGAAGGCGACGCGCGCGCATCGCAGATCTACGCGCAGGCCTTCGGCCAGAACCCGGAGTTCTTCACCTTCTACCGCAGCCTCGAGGCGTACCGCGCCAGCTTCCGCAACCGCGGCGACCTGTTCGTGGTGGATCCCTCGTCGGAGTTCCTCCGTTACTTGCGGACGCCGACCCCAGGCCGCGCCCCGGCGCGCTGATGTGGACCACCTTCGGCCTGGCCCTCGCCATGATGCTGGTGCTCGAAGGCCTGCTGCCGCTGGCCGCCCCGGCCGCATGGCGGGAGATGTTCCGCAAGGTGGCGGAACTGAGCGACGGCCAGATCCGGTTCTTCGGGCTGGCCTCCGTGCTGGCCGGGCTGCTACTCGCCGCGATCGTCGCCTGACGGCGCTGCCGCGGCCCTCGGCCTGATCCGACCTCGACCGACGCGATGGCGCGCTGGCTGCTCCCGGAGGGAATCTCCGACGTCCTGCCCGGCGAGGCGCGCTTCCTCGAGCGGCTGCGCCGCGCTGCGCTCGACCTGTATCGCGGCTACGGCTACGAGCTGGTGGTGCCGCCGCTGCTGGAATACACCGAGTCGCTGCTGACCGGCGTGGGCGCCGACCTCGACCTGCGCACCTTCAAGCTCACGGACCAGATCTCCGGCCGCATGCTGGGGCTGCGTGCCGACATCACGCCGCAGGTGGCGCGCATCGACGCCCACATCCTGAACCGCGCCGGTGTCGTCAGGCTCTGCTACGCCGCCAGCGTCCTGCACGCGCGGCCGCTGCACCCCCTGGCCACGCGCGAGCCGTTTTACGTCGGCGCCGAACTGTTCGGCCACGCGACCGGGGCCGCCGACGCCGAGGTGCTGGAACTGGCGGTGCGCACACTGGCGCTGGCCGAGGTGCAGGAGGTTCGCTTCGACCTCGGCCACACCGGCATCCTGCGCGCGCTGCTGGCGCTGGACCCGGCGGCGCAACTGCACGCCGAGGACATCGTCGCCGCCCTCAGCGCCAAGGATGCGGCGGCGCTGGCGCCGCTGACCGCGGGCCTCGCGCCGCCGGCGCGCGCGGCGCTGCGCGAGCTGATCCGCCTGCACGGCGACGAGCGCGTGCTGGCCGCAGCCCGCGCCGACCTGCCCCAGTCGTCGGCGCTGCGCGCCGCCCTCGACGACCTGCAACGGCTCGCCGACGTGCTGCAGCGGCTCGGCGCGGCGGTGAACATCGATCTCGCGGACCTGCACGGCTTCCGCTATCACACCGGCGCCACGTTCGCGGCCTATGCCGGCGGCTGGCCCGTGGCCCTGGTCCGCGGCGGCCGCTACGACGACGTCGGCCGCGCCTTCGGCCGCGCCCGCCCGGCCACCGGTTTCTCGATCGACCTACGCGAGATCGCCCGCCTGCGCAATGGCGACGCCACCCGGGCGATACTGGCGCCGGCCGATGACGATGCCGCGCTCGCCGAGCTGGTGTCGCGCCTGCGCGCCGACGGCGAGGTGGTGATCCGCCGCCTGGGGGCCGACGATGGGGTCGACGGCATGCCGTGCGACCGCGAGATCCGCCGCGTCGACGGCGCCTGGTGCGTCGTCGCGCGGGCTGGCGGGACGGCGACGGGGTAACGGCCGGCAGCCGCTGCGTCCGGCACAAACGGGGACAGGGTGAGGGATGGCACGCAACGTGGTGGTGGTCGGCACCCAGTGGGGTGACGAAGGCAAGGGCAAGATCGTCGACTGGCTGACCGAGGACGCGCAGGGGGTGGTGCGCTTCCAGGGCGGGCATAACGCCGGCCACACGCTGGTGGTCAACGGCCGCAAGACGATCCTGCGCCTGATCCCCTCCGGCATCCTGCGCCGCGACGTGGCCTGCTACATCGGCAACGGCGTCGTGCTGTCGCCGACGGCGCTGCTCGGCGAGATCGACGAGCTGCAGGCGGCTGGCGTCGACGTGCTGCCGCGGCTGCGCGTCAGCGGCAACTGCCCGCTGATCCTCGACTACCACGTGGCGCTCGACAAGGCGCGCGAGGCGCGGCGCGGCGAGGCCCGGATCGGCACCACCGGCCGCGGCATCGGTCCGGCGTACGAGGACAAGGTGGCACGGCGCGCGGTGCGGGCGCAGGATCTTTTCGACGAGGCGCGCTTCGCCGAGCGGGTGCGCGAGGCGCTCGACCTGCACAACTTCGTGCTGACCCGCTACCTCGGCGCCGAGGCGATCGCGCCGCAGGCGGTCATCGACGCGACGCTGGCGCTGGCGCCGCGCATCAAGCCGATGATCGCTGACGTGTCGTACGAACTGAACCTGGCCATGGCGCGGGGCGCGCGGCTGCTGTTCGAAGGGGCGCAGGGCGCGCTGCTCGACGTCGACCATGGCACCTATCCGTACGTCACTTCGAGCAACACCGTCGCCGGCGCGGCGGCCGCCGGCGCCGGGGTGGCGCCGCAGCAGCTGCACTACGTGCTCGGCATCACCAAGGCCTACGCGACGCGGGTCGGCTCCGGGCCGTTCCCGACCGAACTGCTCGACGCCTGCGGCGACGAACTGCGCCGGCGCGGCAACGAGTTCGGCTCGGTCACCGGGCGGCCGCGCCGGTGCGGCTGGTTCGACGCCGCGGCGCTGCGCCGCTCGGTGCAGATCAACGGCGTCACTGGCCTGTGCATCACCAAGCTCGACGTGCTCGACGAGCTGGAAACGGTGCGCCTGTGCACGGGCTACCGCAGCGGCGGCACCGTCACCGACATCCTGCCCTTCGGCGCCGACGCGGTGGCCGCGTGCGAGCCGGTCTACGAGGAGTTCCCCGGCTGGCGCACCTCGACGTTCGGCGTGCGCGCTTGGGACGAGCTGCCAGCGGCGGCGCGCCGCTACCTGACGCGGCTTTCCGAGGTGACCGGGGTGCCGATCGACATCATCTCCACCGGCCCCGACCGCGAGCAGACGATCCTGATACGCCACCCGTTCCGGGCGTAGCGGGCGCCGTCGGGCTCGCCGCCATTGGCCTGCGATCGCGCCATGCCGCAGGAGCATTCCTGCCCGGGCGCGGCGCGCGCTCGCGGCGGCGACGCCATGTACAGTCTCGACTGTCTGCGAGGGATCCGCGCGTGTCCACCGAGCATTTGTACGTCAGCTGGGACGAGTACCACCGGATGATCGAGCAGCTGGCGCTGCAGGTGCACGACAGCGGCTACCGTTTCGATTCGCTGCTTTGCCTCGCGCGAGGCGGGCTGCGCATCGGCGACGTCTTCTCGCGCCTGTTCGACGTACCGCTGGCGATCCTCGCCACCAGCTCGTATCGCGCCGCCGCCGGCACGCAGCAGGGCACGCTGGACATCGCCGAGTACATCACCAGCACCGGCGGCGAGCTGCGCGGCAAGCTGCTGCTGGTCGACGACCTGGTCGACTCTGGCGTCACGCTGGCGCGCGTCGTGGAGCACCTGCGGGCGCGCTACCCGCGCCTGACCGAGGTTCGCACCGCCGTGATCTGGCACAAGGCGGTTTCCAGCGTGAAGCCGGATTACGCGGTGCGGTTCCTTGCCGACAGCCCGTGGATCCACCAGCCGTTCGAGGAGTACGATGCGATGACGCCGCAGCAGCTGGCGGCGCGGCTGACGGGCGCGGCCGTCGAGCCGGGCCGCAGCGGCCTAGAATGCGGCTGATCTGCGCGCAGCGGCGCGCGAATCAGCCCGGGGGGCGGTGGCCAAAAGCAAACGGCCTGCTCGCGCAGGCCGTTGTTCATCTTGGTGCCCAGGAGAGGACTCGAACCTCCACACCTCGCGGCGCTAGTACCTGAAACTAGTGCGTCTACCAATTCCGCCACCTGGGCAGCAGCGAGGGGCGCATTTTAAGTCCGGCCCCTCGGCTGTCAAATTGCGGGGCGATCCCGCCGGCCCTCGGGGCTGAACCACACACTTGAAGACGACCGCCATCGAAACCGAAACCATCTTGAGCGTCCTCAGTTACGCCCGCGGGCCGCTGACGCCGGCGGAACTGGCCGAACGGCTGCACGTCGGCGAGCACGACGCCGAGTTCGAGGCGGCGCTGGCCGCACTGGAGCACGGTGGCCAGGTGGTGCGCAACCGCGCCGGCCTGCTGCTGGTGGCGGCGCGCGCGAACCTCGTCTCCGGCAAGGTGCAGGGGCACCGCGACGGCTACGGCTTCCTGATCCGCGACGATGGCGGCCCGGATCTCGTGCTGTCCGAGCACGAGATGAGCCGGGTGCTGCACGGCGACCGCGTGCTGGCGCGGCTGGCCGGCGAGGACCGCCGCGGCCGCCCGCTCGGCGAGATCGTCGAGGTCATCGAGCACCGCACCAACCGCCTCGTCGGCCGGCTGCTCAACGAGCGCGGCGTGATGATCGTCGTGCCCGAGGACCAGCGCATCACGCACGACATCCTGGTGCCGCCGGGCGCGGCCGCCGGCGCCGAGCACGGCCAGGTCGTGGTGGTCGAGATCGTGCAGCAGCCGCAGCGGCACGTGCAGCCGGTGGGCCGCGTGATCGAGGTGCTCGGCGCGATCGACGACCCGGGCATGGAGATCGAGATCGCGGTGCGCAAGTTCGCGGTGCCGCACCAGTTCCCGCCGGCGGCGCTGGCCGAGGCCGAGGCGCTGCCGAATCACGTCGAGCCGCGCGATCTCGCCGGCCGCGTCGACCTGCGCGACGTACCGCTGGTGACGATCGACGGCGAGGACGCGCGCGACTTCGACGATGCCGTCTACTGCGAGCCGATGAACCCGCGCCGCACGCGCTGGCGCTTGATCGTCGCCATCGCCGATGTCAGCCATTACGTGGCCGCCGGCAGTGCCCTGGACGCCGAGGCGCAGAACCGATCGACCTCGGTGTACTTCCCGCGCCGGGTGATCCCGATGCTTCCCGAGAAGTTGTCCAACGGGCTGTGCTCGCTGAACCCCAACGTCGACCGCCTGGTGATGGTGGCCGACATGGTGATCTCGGCGCGAGGAGCCATCACCGCCTACCAGTTCTATCCGGCGGTGATGCACTCGCACGCGCGGCTGACCTACACCGAGGTCTGGGAGGCGCTGTCGGTGCCGGAGTCGCGCGCGGCGCTGCGGCTGGCGCCGGTGATGCCCCAGCTCGCCGATCTCTACGACCTGTACCGGCTGCTCGCCAAGGCGCGGGGCGCCCGCGGCGCGCTGGAAATGGACACCACCGAGACCTACATCGTCTGCGACGCGCAGGGCCGCATCGAGAAGATCCTGCCGCGCGCCCGCAACGACGCGCACCGGCTGATCGAGGAGATGATGCTGGCGGCGAATGTCTGCGCCGCCGACCTGCTCAGCCGCCACAGGCACCCGGCGCTGTATCGCATCCACGAGGGGCCGACGCCGGAGCGGCTGGAGAACCTGCGCACGCTGCTGAAGGCGCTCGGGCTTTCGCTCGGTGGCGGCGACTCGCCACAGCCGAAGGACTTCGCGGCGCTGCTGGAGCGCATCCGCAACCGCCCCGATACGCAGCTGCTGCAGACGGTGCTGTTGCGGACCATGCAGCAGGCGGTGTACAGCCCGTACAACGTCGGCCACTTCGGCCTCGCCTACGAGG
>CALGWX010000328.1 GCA_937936215.1 uncultured Burkholderiaceae bacterium
CGCGTGCCAGGCGGTGCCGTCGGCCGGGCGGCGCGCAACCGCATCGACCGGCGCGGCCGGCAGGTGGTGCGGGCCGCGCGGTGCGGCGCTCGGGCGGGCCGCGGTGAGGCCAAGCTGTGTGGGCGCCAGCGCGCGCGCGAACGGCTGCGCCTCGGCAAAGGCGCACCACGCGGCATACAGGTGCGCGAGCGCCGCGTCGGCCGACGCGTGGCGCCGGGCGAGCGCTTCGGCGAACAGCAGCCGCGCGACGGCGAGCACGATCGCGCCCCGGTCGCGGCGGCGCAGCGTATCGATCAGCCCCCTGGGCAGCGCCGCGGTGCGCAGATACACCTCGCGCGCCTCGACCCAGTAGCGCGGCCGCACCGCGTAGGCCGGGTCCGCCTTCTCCGCCACCGTGACCTCGCGGCTCCGGTCGCCATCGGCCCCTCGCGAATCGCCACTCGCTTCGTACGTCGCCCAGCGGTGGTCGTACTGGTGGATCATCTTCGCTTCGTACAGCGGCAGCCGGTCGGCGGCGGGTTCGGCGGCAAACAGGTGGCTGTCGTTCGACATGTGGAACATGGTCGCGAAGCGCAGGCCCCACGGATTCACCTCGGGCGCGCCATCGCGCGCCTCGCGGATCAGCACCGGCACGCGCTGGTAGATCTTCTTCGTCAGCTCCGCGTCCTTGCGCGAGCGGAACACCGGGCAGGTCAGCGTGTTCGGGTTGATGCGCGCGAAGTCCTCGGCCGCGAGCGTGAAGCGGCGGCGCGCGTCGGCAAGCTGCGCGGTGTCGGTGCAGAAGAAGCCGAACTCCGCAGCCGGCGCGGCGCCGAGGGTCAGCAGGCAGAACTTCATGCGGCTGTCGACTGCCGGAAAGAGGCCCTCGCGGTTCTCGAAGTCGAACAGGCTCGCGAGCCGGCCGCCCTGCGCGAGGTGCGCGAAGTAGGCCTTGGTCGAGTCGTCGGTGGCGATGCCGGTGGGCACGATGAACCCGGCGCGCCCGCGCGGCGCCGTCACCTGATCGATGGTCTCGGCAAAGAGCGCATAGGTGTTCACGTCGCCCACGCCGGTGAGCGGATAGCGGCCGCCTTCTTCCGCCTTCAGATGCGCAAACGCGCTCGCCGCCTCGGCCAGGCGCCGCGCGGCGATGAAGCGCGCGTAGGTTTCCTTCTCCTTCGCCGCCTCGTCCGGCGCGTGTTCGAGTTCCGGGTACAGGTGGCGCGCCAGCATGCCCTGCGCGAGCCACTCGATGCGCTGCGCGCGCTCGGCCTTGTTTCTGGCCTGCGCGACGAGGCGGTTCTCGGTGGCGAAGAACTCCTCCTCCTGCAGCTTGATGCGCTCCCACGGCGGGTTGCCGAGCACGCAGTCGAAGCCGCCCTTGGCGAACACCTGCACGAAGGCGAGCGGCCAGTGCAGCACGCGCGCCTCGCGCGCGAGCCGCGTGGCCTGCGCCAGGCGTTCGGCCTGCTTCGCCTGCGTCAGCGCCCCGGGGGCCTGGTCGGTGAAGAGCGCGAGGTACAGGTTCCGGCTGGTGGGCGTGTGATCGACGTCCTGCGGCGCCGCCTTGGGCGAGAGAAACGCGCCGACGAAGAGATCCGCCGCCTGCTGCAGGCGGCTTGCGTGCTCGCGCGCGGCGTAGCGCTTCCAGGCGGCGTCTTTGGCCGCCTGCTGCTCGAGCGTCTCGTCGGGCATGGCTTCCAGCGCGGCGCGCTCGGCGAGCAGGTCGTCGCGTTCGAGCGCGAGCGAGCGGTTCGGGTCGGCCGCGCGCCGCGCGAAGGCCTTCAGCCCCTCGCGGTTTTCCTGCGCGAGCGCCTTGCAGACGGCCTTGTCGTCGCCCGACAGCGGCTTGAAGGCGGCCTCCGGGATGCCGTGCGCGAGCTGGGCGATGTCGGTGATGCCGATCAGCGCGTCGCCGCAGACCAGGTGATGGTCGAGGAAGCCGAGCGGCCGGCCTTCCTCGAAACCTTCGAGCCACAGCGCGAAGCGCGCGAGTTCCAACGCCATCGGGTTGCGGTCCACGCCGTAGATGCAGTGCGTGATGACCTCGCGCAGCGCGTGGCGCCAGTCCTGCGCGCGCACGGCACCCTCCGGCGCGCGCAGCGCGGCGAGACGCTCGGCAAGCCGCCGCGCGGCGGCGAGCAGAAAGTGCCCGCTGCCGCAGGCGGGGTCCACCACCGTGATGCCGAGCAGCGCCTCGGTGGGGCGGTCGGGCTGCGCCGCCAGCCGCGCCTCGATGACCGGGTCGAGCGCACTGCGAATCAGCTCCTGCACCAGGCTGTCGGGGGTGTAGTAGCTGCCGGTGGTCTTGCGGGCGTTGCCGCGGGTGTCGCCGTCGGCGCTGGCGTTCACGAAGGCGAAGGTGCGCGCGTGCGGGTCGGGGTCGGGCACGAGTTCGAGCAGGCTTTCGTAGACCGAGCCCAGCTCTTCCGGGCCCATGTTGCGGTAGTCCACAGGCGCCACGGTGCCCTCGGTGCGAGACCAGCGCAGATGGCGCATCGCTTCGAGCAGCGCGCGGTTGGACAGGCTCGCGGCATCCAGATGCGGGCATTGGTCGGCGGCGAACAGCCCGCCGAGCGCGGGCAGCGCAAGCCGCGGCTCGCCGGTGGCGAGCGCACGAAAGACGATGACCTGGGCCTGCCACAGATCGTCGTACGCGTCGCGCGCCGCGCGGCGCAGGCAGCGGCTGCGCAAGCGGCGGGCGCTGTAGCCCTGCGCGTAGATGCGGCGCGCCGTGGCCGCGGCCGGTGAATCGTCCGCCGGGTGCAGCAGGCCGCGCTCCTCGACCGCGAACAGGAAGATGAAGCGGTAGACGAGGCGCAGCAGCTCCTCGAAATAGGCCTGCCGCTTCAAGTCGCCGGCGATCAGCGCACGGCGCAGCGGCTCGTTGGCCGGGTGCCTGAGAAAGCCTTCGCCCAAGGCGACGAGCGCCGCCTCCACCCCGAGGCGCAGGCCCTCGCGCACGCGCGCGCCCTCGCGCTGGCCGTCGGCGCGCCACAGTTCCCACACCGGCTCCGGCGTGCGCGTGGCGCGGCTCGCATGCAACAGCCGCCAGAGCGCGGCGAAGTCCGCGTAACGCGCCTGAGCGAGGATCGTCTCCAGGTCGAACTCGATGAAGGCCGGGCGTGTGAGCGTGGCGGCATCGCGCGCCAGGCGCAGCGTGCGGCCGTTGGTGGCGAGCCCCCAGAGCGCCTCGGGCGCGGCGTTCAGGTACTCCTGCAGGAGTTGAAACGGGCTCTTCTTGCGGGCGCCGCCGCCCAGCGGGGCGAAGGCCGCATCGGGATCGTCGAGATCGAGCGTGGCGGGCGCAACCACCACCGGGATGTTCGGCGCCGCCTGCGCCGTGACGGGGAAGCCGCGTTCGCCCACGTTGTGCGGTGCGGTCGCGCGCACGTCGGTGTAGCCCAGCGCGTCACGCAGGAACTCCTCGACGAAGGCGCGGCTGCTGGCGGCGGCGTCGAGGTCGGTGCGCTCGAGCGTCGCGCCGAACGCCTTCCACTGCGCCTGAGCGATACGGAAGGCGCGGCCGATTTCCTCCTGCAGCGTAACGCCGCGCGGGACGTGGTAGTCCTCGGGCTGCTGGCAACTGGCCTGCCCCTGTGTGGCTTTCTCCAGCACGTCGGGCAGCAGCAGCGCGCCTTCGAGGCGCAGCGTGTCGAAGCCGGCGGTGGAGCGGCGCGGCGGACTCACGGCAAGTCGGCAGGCCACGGCACGAGCCCGCTTGCGCGGGCACCGCGCCACAGTTCCCGGTCGTACGTGGCGACGGTGACCGGCTCGCCCAGCGCGTCCTGCCAGTGCAGGGCACTGGCCAGATGCACCGCATCGTAGCCGCGCAGGCTCCGCTGCCAGGCGAGCGCGGCCGCGCGCGCGACGACGGCTTCGCTGACCTCGAGGCGGATCAGGTCGGGCCAGTCGGCATCGAAATCCGCCAGGCCGGCGGTGGCGGCTTTGCGCGTGGCCCAACCCAGACGCACCGCCTTGGCGAGCGCGGCGGTGACCTCCGCGCGGCTGATGACGGCTGTGGCCAGCAGGCGCGCTGCGCCGATGGTCGCTGCGACGTCCGCCGAACCCGCTTCCGCGACATAGCGCTTGACCAGCGCGCTGGCGTCGAGATAGACGATCACTCCCGATCCTCGACGAGGCGCTGCGCGACGCTCTTGCCCGCAGGGATCCGGACGGCAGGCCTGCGCCTTGCGAGCCGCCGGCCGCTCCACTGCAGCTGCCGCGCCGCGCGCAGCGCCGCGATGCGTTCGTCGAGGTCCTGTTCGATCGGCACCAGGCGCCCGACCGGCACGCCGCGGTCGGTGATCACCACGGTCTCGCCGCTGCGCGCCAGTCGCAGGAAATGGCTCAGCCGGCTCTTCAGTTCGCGGATGCTGACGGTGGCTTGCGTCATGACGGCTCCTGCGCGGTGGGCTCGATGTGGTCACATCCTAGCGCTTTGGGGCTACATCGGCTACAGCGCATCCGGCAGCAGCACGTAGACGCCGAGCACGTCCACCGGCAGGCTGGCGCGCACCGCGTACTGGCCGACGTCGCGCGAGGCCTCACGCACGCGGCGGTGGTCGGCGAGCAGCGCGTCGGCGCGGTCGGTGGCCAGGCGCTCGAGCACGGCGCGCTGGGTGTGGAGAAACTCGAGCGCCTGCCGCAGCTCGCGTGTGGCGGCAGTGGCATCGAGGTTGGCGCTGGGTCGCGCGTCCAGCAGCGGTGCGGCTTCGTCTTCGGTCAGCCATTGCGGGTGCGCCCGCCCACGCACGCCGATGGCGACGGCCTCCTCGGCCATGAGCTGCCGCGTCTGGCCGCGTCGCGTGAGCTCCAGATGGTGGCGCAGGCGCAGCAGGTACAGCGTGGTCACCGTGTCGACATCCGCGGTGACGGTGGCGGCGGCCCGGGCCGCGATCGGCGCGTCGCCGTTCAACGCGCCTTCGAGCACATGGTCGGCCAGCAGACCCACCAGCGGATGGCTGCGGTGGATGAACCGCGTGCCAACAGCCGGCGGGTAGTGGAAGTCCAAGGCGACGGGCTGCGCGATGCCTTCGTCGGCCAGCCGTTCGCGCAGCGTTTGCGGCAGATGCCGGGGTAACAGGCGCCAGCCGTGGCGGGCGCCCGGCTCGAGCGGGGCGTTCAGACGCGCGCAGGCGCCAGCAACGAACCGTTGCACGTCGTCGGCATCGCCGAGCACCGCGCGCTGGCGCTGCCATTCGGGCAGAACTTCCTCCGGGCGCAGGCGGCGTTGCGCGAACACCGTGCGGTTGGCGCGGGCCTTCTCCATCGCATCGCGCCAGCGCAGCTCGAGCGGCTGCAGGTCGATCGGTTCCTGGCCGAAGTCGAACCGGCCTTGCGTATAGGCGCCCTTGACACGCTCGCGCTTGAGCAGCGCGGCCTTGATCAGGGCCTGGTTGATGCGCCCCTCGTCCTCCGGCATCGGCACCAGCACGCCGAGCTCGCGGCGAATGGCCTCGGCCTTGCGCAGGATGACGTTGAGGATGAAACCGTCGACGGGGTTGTCCTCGCCGTAGAGCATGGTGCAGCGGACCTCCGCGGCCTTCTGGCCGAAGCGGTCGACGCGGCCTTCGCGCTGCTCGTGGCGCGTGGGGTTCCAGGCGAGGTCGTAGTGCACGACCGCGGTGAAGGTGTGCTGCAGGTTGACGCCCTCGGACAGGCAATCGGTGGCCACAAGCACGGGCCGGGCGATCGACTCGGCGCCCAGCGCGGCGACACGCTGCTCGCGCTCCTGCGGCGTGTACTCGCCGGTGACGGCATCGATGGTCGCATCCGGCAGGTGCTTGCGGATATGCTCGGCCACGTAGCGCGCGGTGGCGACGTAGCGGCAGAACACGACGGGGCGGAAGCCGTCGTCGAGCAGGCCGCGCAGGTGCCGGATGAGCGCCGCGAGCTTGGGGTCGCCGCTGTCGCCGGTGAGCGCCCGAGCCTCTTCGATCAGCGCGGTCAGGCGTGAGGCGTCCTCGATCCCGGCGGCAGGCTCGATGTCGGTGGGCGCGAGCGCATCGGCCGCGCCGTCGAGCACGCGATCTTCATCGGCCAGCGCTTCGAGTTCTTCGCGCGTGCCGGCCAGCCGTGTGGTCAGTGCCTTTTCTGCCGCTGCCGGCGAAGAGGCCACGCAGCGCAGCAGCGCCAGCGTGGCGTACCAGATCAGGCGGGCCGCGCCGCCTTCCTGGCGCTCGGTGCGCGCGGCGAGTTCGACGCAGTACTGCTGCACGGCATCGAAGAACGCGCCCCAGCGGCCGGTGAGCTTGTAGGTGAGCTCGGCGGTCATGCGGCGCGGGAAGATGCGTCGGTCGACGCCCTCCTGCTGCCAGTCCTCGATGTCCTTGCGCCGCCGCTGCACGAAGTGGCGCGCCAGCTCGCGCCGCAGCGGGTCGTCGGCGGCGGCGATCGTTTGCAGGTTGGCGAATTCCGGACGCAGCAGCGAAAGCAGGTTGTAGAACGCCGCTTCGTCGCCCGAGTGCGGTGTGGCGGTGAGCAGGATCAGATGGCGGGCATCGTCCGCGGCGAGCCGCTTGAGCAGCTCGAAGCGCAGCTGGCGGCCCGGGCCGGAGGCGGCGCAGGTGTGCGCCTCGTCGACGACGACGCACTCCGGCGCGATGGCGAGGAAGTGCTCGCGATGGCGCTCGCTCTTGATGTAGTCGAGGCTGACGACGATGACCGGATGCTCGTCGAACAGGCTTGCGCCGTGCGGCAGCTCGCGTTCCAGGCGGCCCACGGTGGCCGAAGTCAGCGCGACGGCGCGCAGGTGGAAACGCTCGGTCAGCTCCAGCTGCCACTGCTCGACGAGGTGCGGCGGGCAGAGCACGGCGATGCGGGCCACTTCGCCGCGATCGATCAGCTCGCGCACGATCAGGCCCGCCTCGATCGTCTTGCCCACACCGACGTCGTCGGCGATGAGCAGGCGCACCGTGGGCAGCCGCAGCGCCATCAGCAGCGGCACGAGCTGGTAGGCGCGCGGCTCCACCGCAATGTTGCCGAACGAGCGGAACGGGCCGGCTCCCGCGCGCAGCTTCAGACGCAGCGCATCGCGCAGCAGGCGCGCTGCGTCATGCGTGCCGAGGTGGTCCGGATCGGGCCACGGGAAGGTGGCGGGTTGCGGCGGCAGCGGCTCGAGGGCGGGGATCAGCGTGACGACGTCTTCGTCCGATCCCCCCAGCGGCCGCAGGTGCAGGCACTGCGGGCTGGAGCCGGGTTGGACGACCCATTCGCGGCCGCGGGCGCGGACCAGCACGCCGGGCAGGTATTCGGCGACCGCGTTCATGCGGGGTCCCCTGCGCGCGCGGTGCCGAAGACTTCCGGGTGCCGAGCAAACTGGGCAGGCCAGGCGGACTCGTCGCCGAACACGAGGACGCGATGCCCGCGGTCGATCGCGTACTGCTCCAGTTCGGGTGCGGGCGGGGCGAGGAAGACGAGGACGCGGGCCGCTTTGTAGTGCGCATCGGCCATGCCGGCGCCGCCGTTGAGCGGCACCGAAATCGCGTCCGGGCGGCGCAGCTTGAGCCGCGTCAGCGTCTCGAGCCAGCGGCCGAGCGCGCCGTCCGGCGGTGGAGCATCCGTTCTGCCGCTCGCGTCGACCACGTGGGCGCCGGCCAGCGCGGTCAGCACGCGCAGCGCGTCGGCGTCGAGCCGGTTGATCAGCTCGTGATCCGGCTGGTTGTAGTAGGACAGCAGGCATCGATAGCAGCCCGCCTCGCAGATGCGCACGTCCACGCCGTCGACGGTGCGCTTGTCTTCCAGGGCGGGCAGGGCGTCGAAGCTCCAGATGCCATCGCCTGGTGGTCGGAAGTGCATCAGACGAAGCGCGGTCGCCGCTGCCTCGGCGAGGCTGCGCCGCTCGGTGGCCAGGCGCGAGAGCACGCCGGCGCCGCCTTCGGCGGCTTCGTAGAAAAGCAGCGCGCGCCGATGGTCCGGGTTCGGCAGCGGCTCGGCGATGAGTTCGGCCTCTTCGATCTGGAAGGTCTGTTCGATGCCGCGCCGCAACGCGGCCAGCAGCGTGGCCATCGTCGTGGCGGTGAGCTCGCGGCCGGGGGTGAGGATCAGGATGTTCCGATGGTCCTCGACGAAGGGCACGATGCGCTGGTTCGGCACCCTGTCGAGCAGGGCTTCCTCGGGCTTGTCTGTGGCCGACTCCTCGTTCGGGCTGTCCTGCTTGCTCCACACTCCGCTGACGGGGTTGATGTAGAAGCCGAGCTGCTTCTTGTCCTTGCGCCGGCGCCAGCCGCGGTTGATGCGCCAGATGCGCGCCGCCGGTGCGTAGGTGAGCCGCGCCAGTACCTCGTCGCCGTGCCTGACTTCGGCATCCGTGCGCTGGACGATGCCGTCCGGCCCCGGCAGGAAACGATAGGTGGTCTGCAGTTCGAAGCCCTGGCGCTGACGTTCCTCGTCGTTGATCGAGATGCGCTCGACCGGCATCGTCTCGACGGCATCGATGCGGTAGAGCTGTGCGACGCGATCCTCGTCGGTCAGTGCGGCGCCGCAGTGCTCGCAGACGTTCGCCAGCGGTTCCGCGGCCTCGGTTTCGCCCAGATGCCCGTAGCCGCAGCGCGAACAGATGCGCGCGGACACGGTGGCCAGTTCGCTGTTGGCCGACACGTGCTCGGCGGCGCCGACGTTCAGCTTGGCCCGGATGACGCGGAACATGCGTCCTTCGTGATAGATGAGGCTGCGCGGGCCGAACTCGGACAGACCGATGAAGCGCGGCCGGCTGACCATCGTGCCCTCGTCTTCCTTGCCGTCGGCCGTGGTGCCGCGACCAGGAATCCAGGCCATCAGGGGCAGGCGCGGGAAGTTGTAGCCGGGCAGGAAGCCCTGGCTGGCCAGGTAGCGGTAGGTGTAGAAGTCCGAGTTCTGCGTATTGCCGGATTTGAGCAGCACGGCGTACTGGCGGGCCGCATCGCCGTAGCGCCGGCGGGCGTTGTCGCGCTCGCGGTTGCCGACGGCGTGGCTCTTCACGACTTGATCCGCCATCTCCATCTGCTTGCGCGTGGCCTCGAACAGCTTGCGCCAGCGGTCGAGTGCGCGGTCGAATGCCGTCGCGGCGTCGTTCACGACGGCGTCGACATAGCCCTCGCCGAACCAAGGCGCGACCTCGGGCTGAAGGAAGGGGCGTACGGTATCGATGACTCGGCGTGCCTGCTCACGTGCGCGCTCCATGGTGGCTGGCGCCCCGAATGCAGCGACGAGTTCGGGCTTCAGCGGTTTGCCGGGTTGGTCCAGTTCGAGCAGCGGCGCGATGCTGGTGTCGAGCTCGTGTTCGACGTTCGACAGCCACACGGCGTGGATGTGGCTGTCGATCAGGTCGCGGTTGGCGAGATCCAGGGTCGGCGCGCGCACCACGCCGTGCACCATCTCCCGCGCGTGGTGGAAGAACCACTGGTCGTGCGGGCTCTGCGACGCGCAGTAGGTCAACACCAGCGCCGCCTGACCGGAGCGCCCGGCACGACCGCTGCGTTGCGCATAGTTGGCCGGTGTCGGCGGCACGTTGCGCAGGTACACCGTATTGAGCGCGGAGATGTCCACGCCGAGTTCCATCGTCGGCGAGCAGAACATGACGGGCAGGCGCTCGAGCGGCGCTTCGTGCGTCGGATCCCTGGCCCAGTCGTCCCGGTCTTTCTTCGAAAAGCGGAAGCGGGCTTCGAGCAGCTTGCGCTTGGCCGCGTCGACCTGCGCGGTGTGCTCGTGGGCTTCGAACTCGAACAGCGGGTGACTCGGCAGGGTGAGCAGTTCTGCTGCGGTGAGGTACAGCTGCCGGAAGAAGGCGTTGACCGGCTTTTCCGGCTCTTGAAGCGGCGCATCGATCAGACGCCAGATCATCGACGAAGCTTTGAGCCGCCAGCCGACGAGGCGATCGTCGAGCCCCTGCTTCTGCACGTAGCCATAGTGGCTGGCGGCGCCGAGGAACTGCTCGAGGATGTCGGCGTACTCCTGCTCGTTCCAGGACCGAGCGTCAGCGAGGCCGGCCTCGGCCCAGAAGGCAGCTGCCTTCAGGAGACGTACGAGACGCGAGCGCGGACCGCCGGAGACCAGGTCGTCGCGCGGCCTGCCCCGATATTCCGGGCGCCTGCCGAAGACGAGATACCTGGAAGTGGAAAGTTGCTCGTCGGCAGCGAAGGCCCAGCGCTCGTTGAGGTAGCTGAACGCGGCAGTGCGTGCCTTGTCCTGCTCGCCGCCGTCGAGATATCGCGTCTCCAGGCAGAGGCTGCGCCGCATTTCCTCGAACACCAGCCGGGCGAGCGCTTCCCGGCCCGTCGGGCCGAGCCGCTGCAGGGCGCCGTGCAGCGTGGCAAACCGCGCTTCGTCGGCCGCGAACTCGCGCAGCCCTTGGTAGTCGATCGACAGCAGACGTAGCTGATCGAGATTGGGGTTGTTGAACCGCCAACCCTTGCGCAAGTCGCGGATGAGCCGGTACCCGAGCACGAAGCGGACTGCTCTCTGACCCTCCTGGCGTGCGGGCCCGACGAACTTCGGGTTCTTGAGGTATTCGACGAGCGTCGCCTCGTCGGTCTTGTCGAAGCCGAGCGCCTTGAACACTGCATCGGTCAGGTGCTCTTCGTTCAGCGCGCCGCCCGAAGCCTTGAGCGCAGCCACCAGCGCCGCACGCAGGGTGAGCAGGTAAACAAAGTCGTTGAAGTGGCCGGCCTGCAGCGCGGCATCCTGCCGGTTGTCAGAGAAGCCGAGGAGCTTGCGCGGATCGGGCAGGCCCGGAGGAAGATCGGCTTCGGCGAAGAGCTGACGAAGCAGGCTCAGCGTCAGGATGGTGGTTGCGGACGAACGGCCTTCACCGGAAAGGCTCGAGAGTCGGTTGACATCCCGACCGTAGGCCTCGTGCAGGAAGCCACAGTTCAGGCAGAAGCGGAACTTGCCCGGGATGAACCAGTAGGATTGTCCGCTTCCTGGCCGGCCGGTTGCATCGACGAGTTGCTCCTGCGGGACCGCTTCGCGGTATGCGGGCTTGACCTTTGGGTCTGCCCGCGTGAGGTCGAGCCAGTTCTCGGGCAGGTCTTCGAGCCGCCCGCCATAGCTCTGCGTCGTTCGCCGTGGCGCGAGAAAGCCCCAGGTCGGCTTGGTGCTGCCCTCTGCGTCGTCGGCCGCCAGGTCGTCGATTTCGCGAGGTGTGAAGTGGCCGTCTTGGTTGCGCCAGACGGGGTGATACTCCTGCCCGCACTCGCGGCAGAAGTGGGCGGCATAGAGCAGCGTCCCTTCTTGCTGGCGCCCCGGCGCGAAACGTTGCGCGTCGAGTGTGATGTGCCGCGTGCCCTCGGGCTCGAGCGTCGCCATCACCTTGCCGGGGCCGCTGATGAACTGGTGCAGCTTGAAGGCGAACGGTGCACGCCCCTGCGAAGTGCGCAGCGCACTGGCCGCGACCAGAAAGGTCTGCAATGCGTGTCGCGCGGCGGCAGCGTCGATGCCGGCATCGGCGCCGAGCCTCGCGGCGGCGTCGGTCAACGTGCACGGCGCCGCGCGCCTGGGCTTGTCCAAGGCGGACAGGTCGATGCCAAGCGTGAGCTCCAGCCACACCGCAAGCGGGTCGCGACGGAAGTCCGCGAAATCCCTCCAATCATGCCGTCCGGCAGCGACGCGCGCGGCAAGCAAGGGACGCACGGCGTTCAAGTCCAGCGTGTCGTCGGTGACGCGTTCGAGCGTCTCGCCGATGACGTCGTGCGCCGTGATCTGCACACCGAAGAGCTTGCTCGCCACTTCGGCAACCGTCTCGTTTTGGTCTTCGATCGTGCCGGTCGTGGACATCGTCGCCGACGTGCCGATGCACAGCAGGCGCTCGGCCGACAGCCGCTGCTTCAGGCGCCTCACGAGCATCGCCACGTCGGCGCCCTGCCGGCCGCGATAGGTGTGCAGCTCGTCGAGTACGAGGAACTCGAGGCCGCGGCAGTTCTCGACGACGCGCCGATCGATGGGCTCGTAGCGCGTGAGGATCAACTCCAGCATCATGAAGTTGGTCAGCAGGATGTCGGGCGGAGACTGCGCGATGCGCTCGCGCTCCGCACGTTCCTCCTGCCCGGTGTAGCGCGCCACGCTGAAGGGCCGGCTGCCTTCCGGGTAATCGCACAGGAACTTGTCCAGTTCCTCGAGCTGGCTGTTGGCCAGCGCATTCATCGGATAGATGACGATCGCCCGAGTGCGCGGTCTGGCGTCATCGGCGCGGGCGCGCAGGATCCGGTCGACCATGGGCAGGAAGAACGAGAGCGACTTTCCGGAGCCTGTTCCCGTGGTGACGACGAAGCTCTTGTACTCCTTGGCCTTAGCCAAGGCCTCGAGCTGATGGGTGTAGAGCTGGATCGGGCGCGGGTTGCCTTCGGCCTTGTTGGCCTGGAAGAGGCGCTCGCATTCGGGGTGGAGCATCCCATCCCGCACGAGATCGGCAATGGCGCAGCCGACGCGGTAGTTCGGATTGATCTGGATCAGGGGCTCGGGCCAGTACCGCTCGCGAGCGTACTCGGCGTCGACGGCGGCGGCGATGTCACGGGCGGCGATGCGCGTGAAGCTGCGCGAGAACGCGGCGTATTCTTCGATGATGCGTTCGCGGAGTTCAAAAACGTCCAGCACGGCGGCCTCCCCGTTGCGATCCGTAGGCGTCTGACGGCCGAGCCATGGGCGTCGCGTCGATCCCGCGGCGTGTCACGGGACCGACACTCTGCCGGCACCTTCGGCGGTTTGTTCTCGTCATGACGCCTCCTCTTGCACCGGTGCGGCCACCTCCGCAGGCCCCCCGGGCCCGGCATCGTTGAACAGCGCGATATAGGGCGCATAGCGAAAGCGCCGGTTCCGCGCGTAGCCGGTCATCTCGCTGAGCACGCCGAGCTTCACCAGCCGGGAGACCAGGCTGTTGGCGGCGGCGTAAGTGGTGCCGGTCATCTTCTGCACGTCGTTCACGGCGACGATCGGGCGGTCGAACAGCGATTCGAGGACCTTGTGGCCCTTGCCCGCCGCGCGGCCGAGTTGCGCCGTGATCGCGGCGCGGTGCTGCTCGCGCAGTTGCAGGATCCGCCGTGCGGTCTCCGCGGCCTCACCGGCCACCTCGATGACGCCGCGCAGGAAGAAGGCGAGCCACGCTTCCCAGGCCCCTTGGTCGCGGACCGCCTGCAAGTGCTCGTAGTACGTCTGCCGGTGCTGCTTGAAGTAATGCGACAGATACAGCACCGGCTTGTGCAGCACGCCGCGCTCGGTCAGCAGGAACGTGATCAGCAGCCGCCCGACCCGCCCATTGCCGTCGAGGAACGGGTGAATCGTCTCGAACTGCACGTGCGCGAGCGCGATCTTCACCAGCGGCGGCAGCTCGTCGGCCGCGTGCAGGAAGGTCTCCAGGTCCCCCAGCGCCGCGGGCACCGCGTGGTGCGGCGGCGGCACGAAGGTGGCGGTGGCGAGCGTGCAGCCAGCCGGGCCGATCCAGTTCTGGCTGGTGCGCAGTTCTCCGGGCTGCAGCCTGCCGCCGCGCACGCCGCGCATCAGCTCGGCGTGGATCTCGCGGATCAGGCGCACCGACACCGGCAGCTCGGCGAGTCGCGCCAGGCCGTGGTTCATCGCGCGCACGTAGTTGATCACCTCGTCCACGTCGCGCGGCAAGGTCTGCTCGAAGAGCTGCGCTTCGGCGGCGAGCAGGTCCTGCAGGGAGCTCTGCGTGCCCTCGATCTGGCTGGAGAGCACCGCCTCCTTGCGCACGTACATGAAGACGAAGAGGTCCGGGTTCGGCAGGGTGAGCACCGAACCGTCGAGCCGGCCCAGCGCGCGGTCGGCGGCGGACAGCAGGCCCTGCAGCTCACCGCCCAGTGCCAGCGGGGGCTTGGGCGGCAGGGGCGCCGGCATGAACGCCCGATAGCCCGTGGGCTGGGTGATGTAGCGTCCCGCTCGGGTCGGAGCTTCGCCGACGGTCGCCATCCAGATGGCTGCCTTTCGTATGGGGCCAGAATTGCTCCATATGATAGGCAGTCTTTAACAAGAACAGAAGCCGCGCGCCTTGTTTTAGTTTCCGGAAGGTTCGAGGTGGAGGTAGACCGCCGGCTGCGTATTGGCCAGTTCGAGCGCCAAGCTGGTCTTGGCGACCTGGCGCGGGCCAAGCGGCGCCACCGCCGG
>CALGWX010000329.1 GCA_937936215.1 uncultured Burkholderiaceae bacterium
CGATTCGACTTCGGCGTAACGGCCCTCCGCGTACAGCCGGGCCAACGGCGCCAAGTTCACGGCCTGCGTCGTCGCCGTCCCGGAGTCTGCCACGGTTTCGACGACGGCAGGCCGCGCCGCCCCGATCATCCTGTCGACCTGCGCCAGCAGGCTGGCGAGCGTCTGTCCCCCGAGGCCCCGCCCTCGCGCCTGCAAGAGGACGTCGCGCGCCTTCTGCGGCTCACCGATGGCCACCAGCGCCACGGCGTAGTTCAGCCAATGCGCCGCGTTGTCCGGCTCGGCCATCACCGCCTCGCGCAGGACCGGCGCCGCCTCCCGCGCACGGCCGCTTTGCAGCGCAACCAGGGCCAGGTGATAGCGCGCGCCGGCATGCGCCGGCTCGGCCTGCAGCACCGCGCGGTAATAGACCTCCGCCTGCGACAGCCGCCCGGCCTCATGGTGCGACAGGCCAAGTCGCATCGCCTCATCGATCGGGATTTGCCGCGTCTGGCTCTCAGTCATGTCGTACCTCGCGTGCCTGAACGTCCGCGGTCACGACCTCAGATCGCCGCGTTTCGCCGACGCAAGGCACCGGCAGCAACGGGAAGGTCAGGTGAGCGGCGGGACGGAGAGGCGGGCCGGATCGCAAGCCAGCGGGATCCGAACAACTGCCGCGGCAAGCGCCTGGGGACTGGTGCTGCTGAGTGGACTCGAACCACCGACCTACTGATTACGAATCAGTTGCTCTACCAGCTGAGCTACAGCAGCAGGGACGCAAATTATAGGCGCGGCCTAGGCAGCGGCCAAACGGGCACAATCGGCGCGCCTGTCGGCGAGCGCGGTGCGCTGCGGCAGGCCTGCCCGTCCCGCCACGATGCTCGCCCACGCCGCGCTGATCCTGCCCGACTTCGCGCTCATCGCGCTCGGCTTCGTACTGTTTCGCCGCTTCAGCTACGAGCGCGGCTTCTGGATCGGCCTGGAGCGGCTCGTCTACTTCGTGCTCTTTCCGGCGCTGCTGTTCAACTCGATCGCCGCCGCCAACTATTCGCTGGCCGCCGATGGCGGCCTGTTGCTAGCCGCAGTCGGGGGGCTGCTCGCGGCGGCCGCGCTCGGATTCGCGGCACGGCCGCTGCTACGGCCGCCGGCGGCGCTTTTCGCCAGCTGCGTGCAGACGAGCTTTCGCTACAACTCCTACCTCGGCCTGGCGCTGGCGCAGTCGCTCGCCGGCCCGCGCGGCGTGGCGCAGATCGCGCTGGTCTTCGCGGTGGGCATTCCGCTGGCAAACCTGATCGCCGTCTCCGCGCTGGCGCGGGCGAGCCAGGCGGGGCTGCTGCGCGAACTGGCGCGCAATCCGCTGATCCTTGGCACCGTCAGTGGCCTCGCCGCCAACCT
The DNA here is from genome assembly GCA_937936215.1 of uncultured Burkholderiaceae bacterium. GTDB lineage: Bacteria > Pseudomonadota > Gammaproteobacteria > Burkholderiales > Burkholderiaceae_F > JADJWR01. The sequence continues at coordinate 1,372 of CALGWX010000329.1, forward strand.
GCTGGGCTTGTCGCTGCCGCAGTTCGTCTCGTCTGCGTTGGGCAAGCTCGGGCAGGCGAGCCTGGCGCTCGGGCTGATCTGCGTCGGCGCGGGGCTCAGCCTCGCCGGCGCCAGCGGCCACCGCTGGCTGCTCGGCTGGTTCTCGGCCGTGAAGCTGCTGCTGTTTCCGGCCGTGGTGCTGGCACTGGCGCTGCTGCTGCGGCTGCCAGCGGCACAGGCGCAGATCGCGCTCGTCTTCGCAGCGCTGCCCACCGCCACCAGCGCCTACGTGCTGGCCACGCGGATGGGCTTCGAAGGCGCGCCGGTGAGCTTCCTGATCACCGTGCAGACGGCCGCGTCAATGCTCACGCTGCCGCTGTGGGTGGCGATCGCCGACGCGCTTTTCTAGGACTCGGCACCGTGACGCGCCAGCGCCCAGCCGACGTGCTCGCGCACCAGCGCCGACGACGAGCCGGCGCGCGTAAGCAGCGCGGCCACCACGGCCGTCGAGGTCGGCGCATTGCCGAGCCCGACCGCCAGGTTGCGCAGCCAGCGCTCGTAGCCGATGCGCCGGATCGCGCTGCCGGCGTGCCGGTCGCGGAACTCGCGTTCCGACCAGCCGAACAGCTCGATCAGCGTCGCGCGGTCGAGCCCATGGCGAACGTCGAAGTCGGGCACCGTGGCCGTGCGCGCGAACTTGTTCCAGGGACAAGCGAGCTGGCAGTCGTCGCAGCCGTAGACGCGGTTGCCGATCAAGGGCCGCAGGTCCTGCGGGATCGAGCCCTTGTGCTCGATGGTCAGATACGAGATGCAGCGGCGGGCGTCGAGCTCGTACGGCGCGACGATCGCCCGCGTCGGGCAGACGTCGATGCAGCGGCGGCAGCTGCCGCAATGCTCGCCCGTCGGCGCGTCGACCGGCAGCGGCAGGTCGGTCAGGATCTCGCCGAGGAAGAACATCGAGCCGGCGTCCTGCGCCAGCAGCAGCGTGTGCTTTCCGCGCCAGCCGATGCCGGCGGCGCGCGCGAACTCGACCTCGAACACGGGCGCGCTGTCGGTGCAGACGCGGAAGGCCGCCCCCGGCGCCGCTTGCGCCAGCCGCGCGGCCAGCGCCTGCAGCCGCGACCGCAACACCTTGTGATAGTCGCGGCCGCGGGCATAGATCGACACGGCCGCCGCCTCGCCGTCGCTCAGGCGCTGCCATTCGCGCTCGACCCACCCCGGATCGTCGCCACGCGGCCGGTAATCCATGCGCGCGCTGATCACGCGCAGTTCGTCGCCGTGGCGCGCGGGCAGCAACGCGCGCGGATCGGCACGTAGGTGCGCTTGCCGCGACATGTAGTCCATGTCGCCGTGCCAGCCGAGATCGAGCCACGCGCGCAACCGCTCAGCGGCCTGTGCGCTCTCGCCGCGGCTGATGCCCAGGGCGGAAAACCCCAGCGCCGCGGCCCACTGCTTCAGCCGCGCGGCCAGCGCGGCGAGATCGGCGCCGCTATCCTGATTCGCCGTCGTGCCCGAGCGCGACGATTCCACGCCTGCCTCCATGACGCCCGCCGCCGAGTTTGCCTTGCCCGACGAAGCCGCAACCGCGCGACTGGGCGGCGCGCTCGCCCACGCTATCGAGGCGCAGCGGGTCGCGATCGCCCAGCGGGGGCTGGTGGTCGCGCTGGCGGGCGACCTCGGCGCGGGCAAGACGGCGCTCGTGCGCGCGATGTTGCGCGCGCTGGGCGTCGGCGGGACCGTGCGCAGCCCGACCTTCACCTGGGTTGAACCTTACGTCGTCTCGAACTTAGACTTTTATCACTTTGATTTCTATCGTCTCGCGGATCCTGAGGCGTTTGCCCTCGCCGGCTTTCGCGAGATGTTCGGGCCCGGCAAGGTGTGCCTGATCGAGTGGCCCGAGAAGGCCGCTGGCTATCTGCCCGAAGCCGATCTGCGCATCGAACTGCGCGTCGACGGTGACGGCCGGCGGGCCTACGTGGCCACGCAAGGCGAACTCGGAGCCGCATGTCTGCAGCGCATCGCGACGGAGATGGAAGCCGCCTGAATGGGGCGCGCCGGCGCGCGCTCGCCGCCGGCGCCGCCACGCTGTCGTTGTCGCTGTCACCGCTTCACCTCGCGCGCGGCGCCCGCCTCATCGACGTGCGGCTATGGCCAGCGATCGACTACTCGCGCATCACGATCGAGCACGACGAGCCGCTGCGCTTCTCCCATCTGATGGTGCGCGATGCGCCGCCGCTGCGGCTGGTGGTCGACATCGAGGGCGTCGAACTTTCGCCGCGGCTGCAGGAACTCACCGGCCGCGTCGACGCCGACGATCCGTACATTGCCCGCGTGCGCGCCGCCCAGCACCGGCCGCGCCTGCTGCGCCTGACGGTCGAGCTGAAGGAAGACGTGCGCCCCGATGTCTTCGCGCTGCTGCCAGTCGGGCCGTACCGGCACCGGCTGGTGCTCGACCTGCGGCCGGTGAATCCGCCCGACCCGCTGCTGCGGCTGCTGCGCGAGCAGGAGACCCGGCTGCCGCCAGGCGAGCGGCGCGACGAGATCGCCCTACTGCGCGAGATCCAGCGCGCCGAGGCCGACAGCGCCGTGCCACCGCGCGCGGGCGGCAGCGGCATCGACCGGCAGGTGACCATCGCCGTCGATGCCGGCCACGGCGGCGAGGATCCCGGCGCCATCGGCGCCTTCGGCACGCAGGAAAAGGACGTCACCCTGGCGATCGCGCAGCGGCTGCGGACGCTGATCGAAACGGAGCGCCACATGCGCGTGCTGCTCACCCGGGACGGCGACTACTTCGTGCCGCTGCGCGAGCGGGTGGCCAAGGCGCGGCGGGTGCGGGCGGACCTCTTCGTCTCGGTGCATGCCGACGCCTGGGTGCGGCCGGATGCGCGCGGCTCGTCGGTGTTCGCGCTGTCGGAACGCGGCGCCAGCAGCACCGCCGCGGCGTGGCTGGCGCGCCGGGAAAACGACGCCGACGCCATCGGCGGCATCCACCTCGGCGCGCACGACCCGCAGATCGCGCAGGTGCTACTGGACCTGTCGACGACGGCGCAGATCAATCACAGCCTGCGCTTCGGGGAGGCGGTGCTGCGCGAGCTGGCCCGCGTCAACGCCCTGCACAAGCCGCGCGTGGAGCAGGCCGGCTTCGCGGTGCTGCGGGCGCCGGACATCCCGTCGATCCTGGTCGAGACCGCGTTCATCTCCAACCCCGAGGAAGAACTGCGGCTGGGCGACGAGGGCTATCAGCAGCGCGTGGCCGCGGCGATCTGCGATGGCATCCGGCGTCACCTGGCGCGGCACGCGCCGGCCTCGCGCACGGAGCTGGGGTAGGCAGCCACGCGGCCGAGCGCCGCCCTTCGGTTGGAGGTCGCGCGGCCGGGCGCCGCGCCGGCAAGGTCAGTTGGGCTCGTTGCGCGAGGGCGCGGCCTGGCCGACGGCCACCTGCGCCGGCCGGCCGACCAACATCCGCCTCGCCATCCGCCACAGCCCGGCCAGCGCCAGCGGCCCAAGCACGGCGCCAATGCCCACCACCAGGATGATGCCGAGGTTGTCGCGCACCAGCGGCACCTGCCCGAAGAGGTAGCCGCCGCCGACGAGCGACACCACCCACAGCACGGCGCCGGTGACGTTGAACAGCTGGAACTTGTGCAGCTCCATCCCCGAGGCGCCGGCCACCAGCGGCGCGAACGAGCGCACGATCGGCACGAAGCGGGCGATGACGATCGTCTTGCCGCCGTGGCGCTCGTAGAAATCGTGCGTCTTTTTCAGCGCCACCGGGTCGATCCAGCGGATGGTGCCGTCGTAGACCTTTTTGCCCAGCCAGGCGCCGATGTGATAGTTGAGCGTGTTGCCGAGGATGGCGCCGACGATGATCACCGCCATCAGCACGCCCACGTGCAGGCCCGCCTCCTGCGCCGACACCGCGCCGGCGACGAACAGCAGCGAGTCGCCGGGCAGGAAGGTCATGAACACCAGCCCGGTTTCGGAAAAGAAGATCGCGAACAGCACCGCGTGGACCAGCAGCACGTTGCGGTCGACCATGGCCAGCAGGAACCGGTCCATCGCGGTGAACAGGTCGGACCAGTTGATGCCTTCCATGGTCTGCGGGCGGGGAAAGCGGGGCCGGGCGCAAAAAGAGCCGCTGTCGCGAGACCGGGCTCGCGAACGAGCGGCTCAGGAACGATGCGAAGGATCATACGCGACGACCTCCTGCCAGCACAGGCAAAGGCCACCCTCGCTTCCCCGTAATCCGGTCGGCGGACGGGCGCTTCCTATAATTCCGACGTGTCCCCGCCTGCTGCGCCGCCGCGCGCGCCGATCCGGCCGCTGCCGGACCTCCTGATCAGCCAGATCGCTGCCGGCGAGGTCATCGAGCGGCCGGCCTCCGTGCTCAAGGAGCTGGTCGAAAACGCCCTCGATGCCGGCGCTACCCGCATCGACATCCGGCTGGAGGGCGGCGGCATCAAGCGCATCGTCGTCACCGACGACGGCGCTGGCATCGCGTCGGCCGAACTGCCGCTGGCGCTGGCCCGCCACGCCACCAGCAAGATCGCCTCGCTCGCCGACCTCGAAGCCGTCCGCACGCTGGGCTTTCGCGGCGAGGCGCTGGCCTCGATCGCCGCGGTGGCTAGCGTCAGCGTCACCTCGCGCACCGCCGACGCTGCCGAGGCGACCCGCATCGACGCCGACCGCGGCGCGATCGAGCCGGCCGCCGCGCCGCGTGGCACGCGGGTCGAGGTGGCGGACCTGTTCTTCAAGACGCCGGCGAGACGAAAGTTCCTGCGCGCCGAGGCCACGGAACTGGCGCACTGCGTCACGCACGTGCAGCGCATCGCGGCGGCGCACCCGGCGGTGGAGTTCCACGTCTGGCACGACGGCCGCGCGGTGCTGCGGCTGGCCGCCGGCGATCCGGAGGCGCGGGTGCGCGAACTACTGCCGGAGAACTTCGCCACCGCGCAGCGGCGGGTGCACGCTGCGGCGCCCGGCATCGAACTTGCCGGCCTGGTCGGCCTGCCTTCGGTGGCGCGCAGCCGGGCCGACGCGCAGTACTTCTACGTCAACGGCCGCTGGGTGCGCGACAAGGTCCTCGCCCACGCGGTGCGCGCCGCCTATGCGGACGTGCTGCACGGCGCCTCGCAGCCGGCGTACTGCCTGTACCTCTCGATCGACCCGGCGCGGGTGGACGTGAACGTGCACCCCACCAAATCGGAGGTCCGCTTCCGCGACGCCTCGGCCGTGCACCAGTTCGTGTTGCACGCGGTGCAGGCGGCGCTGGCGGAATCCGCGCGCGCCGGCAGCGAAAGCGCGGCCCCGATCACGCGGCTGGCCGATCTGGCCGCCGCGCGCGCACCGGCGCGGCCTTGGACGCAAGCGGCGCTCGGCGTCGAGCAGCCGGTCGCGCCCTATCTCGCCTTGCTCGC
>CALGWX010000330.1 GCA_937936215.1 uncultured Burkholderiaceae bacterium
ACCGCCAGGCCGATGTGCGACAGGAACGTACCGAACAGCAGATGCACGTTCTCGCGCGAGACGAGCTCCTCGGCCACGCGCACCGCATCGCCCGGGTTGCCGTTGTCGTCGCGCGAGACGACTTCGAGCTTGCGCCCGAGCACGCCGCCCGCGGCATTGATCTCTTCGACCGCCAGCTCCCAGCCTTTCTTGTACGGCTCCAGGAAAGCCGGCTGCGCCTTGTAGCTGTTCAGCTCGCCGAGCTTGATCGTCTGCGCCTGCGCGGTCGCCGCCAGCGCGGCGGCGGCGAGCGCAATCAGCGTCTTCCTCATCGTTTCCTCCTTGGCTTTTCGTCTACCGCAAACCGTCTTCGCCCTTGATCTCGTGCTTCTGCAGCCCGCCGACGCGCGCCAGCGGCCGGCCGCTGGCGGTCACCGCCACCGCGACGACGATCTCGTTCGCGCGCGGCGCATCCGCGACGCGCGCCTCGATCGCGTCGAAATGGCTGCGCACGAACGCCGCGTCCTTGTGCCCGAGCGGCACGTCGATCGCGGTGCCGGGGCCGCCCATCTTCTTGGCCGACGGCACCAGCGCCGCGCCTTTCTCCACGGCTTTTCGCAACGGCGCACCGAGCTTCGGATGCAGGATCGCAGCGGCGTGCTCGAGTTCGCCCGCTTCGCCGACGATCGCCGCCTTGCCGTAGCTTTCGGCCTGCGCGGGCGCGATGCCGAGCGCTTCCACGCACTTGGCCCCGAGCAGCCCGCCGAGTTCCTCGCCGATGTCGATCAGCGCGTCGAGCTTCTCGACGTAACGCCCGGCGTAGGGATTGGCGATCACCGCGATCGCCAGCGCCCGCCGCGCCGGCGGCACCACCGGCTGGCCCATCTCCTTGCGCGTCTCGTCGACGATCACGATCAGTTTGCGGATGTCTGCCGCCATCGCTTCCCCTTATCGCAAGCCGTCTTCGCCCTTGATTTCGTCCGCGCGCAGCCCGCCGACGCGCTCGTGCACGCGCGGTCCGGTGGTCATCGCCAGGATCACGACGATCTCGTCGGCGTGCGGATGCCCCGGAACGTACACCTCGATCGCATCGAAGTGGCTGCGCACGTAGCTGGCGTTGATGTGCGTGATCGGCACGTCCAGCCTGGTGCCCGGCGCGCCGACCTTCTTGGTCGACGGCACGATCGCCTTGGCGTTGCCGCCCTTCACACCGCTCTTGTAGCCGAGCACCTCGCGCATGCCGTAGCCGCCCGGCACGTGCCAGCACGCGCCGTGCTCGAGTTCGCCGGCGGCACCCACGATCGCGCCCTTGCCGTAGCCCTCGATGTCATCGACACGCGCGCGCAGCGCCGCGAGGAGCCCGCGCGCCAGTTCGACGCCCAGCGGGTTGAGCGCTTCCATGAACGGCACGATGTTGGGCTCGTACCGCCCGGCATACGGGTTGGTCAGCACGGCGGCGATCGCCGCGCGCCGTTGCGGCTTCGGCGGGCGTGGGCCGAATTCGTGGTGGACCGTTTCGACCTGAGTCCACAGTCGGCGAATCTCGATCATGTCAGCGCGGGAACCTTCTGTTGCATGTCGAGGATACGCGAGCGGCCCTGCAGCGTGAGCAGCGCCGCGTGGATCAATCCGTGTTCGAGGCAGCGACGCGCGAACGCCGCGCCGCGCTCGAGCGCCGCGTCGACCAGCGCGGGGGCGAGCGGCGGCACCCGCACCGTGACGAGGCGCGACCCGAGGTCGGTGTCGTCGCGCAGGCGCGCCGCCGGCGCGCGCTCGATGCCCGGCGCATCGACGTTGACGTGGTTGGCGACGATCGTCGCCGCCGCATCGGCCGCCGCGGCGTCCGCCGCCAGCACGGTGACCGCATCGGCGATGCCGAACGAAAAGCTGCGCCCGCGCCAGCCCGAAGTCGCCACCCCGCGCACCGGGTCGTGCGCCGCGATGCGCAGCGCGCCGTCCAGCCGAGGCGCGTCGAGTTTGGCCACCACGCCGACATCGAACGATTGCCCGTCGGTCAGAGCGAGCGCGATGTCGCCGCCGTTGTTGATGTACGCGCGCGCCACGCCCGGGCGGCGAAAGCAGCCGATCAGGTGATCGGCGACCGCACCGGCGACCGCGGCCATCGGCGTGATGAACAGCCCGAACGCTTCGGCGAACGGCGCGCACGCGCGCGCCATCCGTCGCGCGACCGGGCCGGTCAGTCGCAGCGCCGGCGTGCACGGCGAGCGAAGCTGCGGCAGCTCGGCGACGAGCGCCGGCAGCACGTCGCCGAAAGCCGCCCAGCAGTCTTCGATCGCCGCGTCGACCGCGGCGGCATGGCCGTCGGCGCCGATGACGAGATCGATCGGCCCGTGCTGGTAGTGCCAGCGGCCGTCGGGCAGGCGCGCGCGCACGGGTCCGTTCACTCTCCGCCCTCCTGCGGCGCGAGCGGCCAGGGATTGTCGGACAGCCAGTCGGTCAGCCGGTGGTCGGTCCGCGCCAGCACCTGCTCGACCGCCTGGATGCGATCGACGTGCCCGCCGAGCGCGGCATAGACGTCGCGCCTCATCGTGAATTCGATCGGCGCGACGATCGCCGGTGTGGGCACCGTGCCGAAGGACTTGTCCGGCATCTTGGTCACGTCGACCATCACCGTGATGCCGCCGCCCGGCCACACGTAGGCCGGTGCGCCGCCGCAGGTCACGCGCGTGAGCAGTTCCTTGATCGATCGAGTCAGCCGCACGGGGTTTTCGGTCACGCCCGCGCGCAGGCTGCCGCCGGCGCCGGCGACGAACAGCACCGTGGTCAACGCCGGCTCGCAGTTTTCGCCGATCCGATCGACGACCTTGCGCACGGCTGCCGGCATCGGCGCCTTGACCGGTTGCAGTTTCTCGTCGAGCACGAAGAACTCGGCGTGCTCGCCGGTGGTGGAGACCATCAGCAGCCGAAGCCCCGGCCGCGCGACTTTCGGATCCCAGCCTTCGACGATCGAAAGCGGATCGGTGATGTCGGTGCCGCCCCAGCCGGTGCCGGGATTCGCCACCTGGAAGTAGCGCCCGGGCGTGCTCTTGCGGCCGCGGATGCGGATGCCGGAGGGCGGCATGTCGAGGCATTTGCCCGCCTGATGCTCGGTGAGCACGCCGGTGATGTGATCGTCCACGACCACCACCTCGTCGACATGACCGAACCACTGCTTGGCGAAGATGCCGATCGTCGCCGAGCCGCAGCCCACCCGCATGCGCGATTCTTCGACCCCGTTGACGATCGGCGCGCGCCCCGCCTGCACGACGAGCCGCGCGCCGCCTTCGATCTCGAGCGCCACGGGGTCGCGGTTGCCGAGTTTCTGCATCAGCTCGCAGGTCACGCGCCCTTCGCGCTTGCTGCCGCCGGTCAAGTGATGCACGCCGCCCAGCGACAGGAACTGCGAGCCGTATTCGATCGTCGTCACGTGCCCGACCGCTTCGCCCTCATGGCGCACGGTGGCCTGCTCGGCGCCGAGATAGCGGTCGGTGTCGATCTTCACCTTGAAGCTGCAGTACGAGAAGATGCCCTCGGTGACGACCGTGACCATGTCGACGCCCCGATGGCGGCTGGCGACGATGAACGGCGCGGGCTTGTAGTCGGGATACGTGGTGCCGCTGCCCAGCCCCGAGACGAACACCGGAGCGTCGTTGAGCCACTCGCCGCGCCAGTTCGCATGTCCGCTGGCGACGACCTGCACGCCGGGGCGCTTCATCAGCACGACCGGATCCATGCGCGTGAGCTTGCCGCCGACGTTGCCCCAGCGATCGCACGCGCCGAGCCGCCCTTCGCTGATCTGGCACAGCACCGGACAGGCGTCGCACAGCACCTTGTTCGCCGCCATTTTCTCCGGCGGCCTGGCGGCGACGACCGCCGGCTGCACCGGCTCGAACCGTTCGCCGACGGTGCTGTCGCCGATGCGTTCGCTCATACGCCGCCTCCGCGCCGTTGCAGCAGCGCACGCAGCCGATCCGGCGTGCACGGCGCGTGCGGCGGCCGCACGCCGCAGGCGTGATGGATGGCATTGAAGATCGCCGGTGCGGTGGCGATCAGCGCCGGCTCGCCGACACCTTTCGCGCCGTACGGCCCGAGCGGCTCGGCGTCCTCGATCAGGTAGACGGTGATCGGCGGCACGTCGCCGGCAGTCGGGATCAGATAGTCGTGCAGATTGTCGGTGCGGCCGGCGATGTATTCCTCCATCAGCGCCATGCCGATGCCCTGCGCGATGCCGCCGTGGATCTGGCCTTCGACCTGGGTTGGATTGATCGCGCGGCCGACATCGTGCGCGGCATGGATTGCGAGCAGGCGCACCGTGCCGAGTTCGACGTCCACCTCGACTTCGGCGAACTGCGCGGCGAAGCCGTACGTCGCATAAGGCACGCCCTGCCCGTCGGCGTCGAGCGGCACGGTCGGCGGATCGAAGGTGCCGGTGCCGACGGCGACGTCCCCGTGTTCGTCGACGGCAAGCTGCGAGAGATCGATGCGCCGTTCGCCGGCGATCAGCGTGCCGCCTTCGAGCGCGATTCGATCCTCGCCGCGGACGCCGGCGAGCGCGGCGAGCTTGCGGCGCAGATCTTCGCCGGCGAGCTTGGCCGCATTGCCCGAGACGAACGTCTGCCGCGACGCCGAGCTCTTGCCGGCGTCGAGCGTCAGATCGGTGTCGGCGCAGACCTGATCGATCAGCGACACCGGAACGCCGAGCGCGTCGGCCAGGATCTGCGGGATCACGGTGTACGTGCCCTGCCCGATGTCGACCGCGCCGTTGTACAGCATCACGCGGCCGTCGCGGCGCAAGCCCACCTTGATCGACGACGGATTGGCGATCACCGTGTTGCCGATGCCGTACCACATGCACGCAATGCCCGCGCCGCGCCGCTTGGCATGCGCGTAGCGGCGGTGCGGATCGGCCGCATCGGCGGCGGCCACCGCGAAGCGCTGCGCCCGCGCGTTGAACGCCTCGCAGCGGGCGCGCGCTTCGCGCCATGCCGGCCGCAGCGCCTCCAGACAAGCGCGCAGACCCACGCTCGCTTCGAGCTTCTGGCCGGTGGGTGTGACGTCGCCGGCGGCGAGCGCGTTGCGATGGCGAAACTCGAGCGGGTCTTCGCCCAGCCGCTCGGCCAGTTCGTCGATCAGCCGTTCGCCGAGCAGTGTGGACTGCGGCACGCCGAAACCGCGGAACGCGCCGGCCACCGCGTCGTTCGTGAACACCGCACGCGTCGTCGCCCGCACGTTCGGCACGCGATACGGACCGGCGGCGTGGATCGGCACGCGGTTGGCCACCGTCGGTCCCCACGACGAGTACGCGCCGGTGTTGAAATCGCCATGGAAGTCGTAGGCCAGCAGGTTCCCGTCGCGGTCGGCTGCAAGCGTGGCGCGCATCGACGCCGGATGGCGTTTCGTCGTCGAGGCCATCGACTCCGGCCGCGTATAGACGATGCGCGCGGCGCGGCCGAATTTGCGCGCGGCCGCCACGAGCAACGGCTGGATCGAGATGTCCAGCTTGCCGCCGAAGCCGCCGCCGACTGCCGAAGGGACGATGCGTACCTGCGAGGGTGCGAGCCCGAACATCGAGGCGATCTCGTCGCGGTCCATGTACGGGGTCTGCGTGCACGCGAAGATCGTCACGCGGTCGCGGCCGTCGTCGGTGCGCCAGAGCGCGTAGCCGGCCTCGGGTTCGATGTACGCGTGCTCGACGTAGCTCGTCGTCAACTGCGCTTCGACGCGGATCGGCGCGCGCGCAACCGCCGCTTCGGCGTCGCCGCGCACCACGCGGCCGCGGCACAGCACGTTGTCCGGCCAGCGCTCGTGCAGCACCGGTGCGCCCGGCGCGAGCGCTTCATCGAGTGCGAGCACTGCGCGCTGCGGCTGCCAGCGAATCGGGACTTCGGCTTCGTCGATCGCTTCCAGCCGCTCCCGCGCACCGGCGAGCACGAGCACCGCTTCGCCGCGGAAGCGCACGCGGCCTTCGGCGAGCGCGGGCTGATCGCGCAGATCGGGAAAGATCGCGAAGCGGTTGAACGGAATGTCGGCGGCCGTCACGTATCCGACAAGCCCGCGCCGGGCGACGAAGGCATCGAGGTCGCCGAATTCGAACGTCGCGGCGGCGTGCGGCGAGCGGATCACGCGCAGCCAGAGCGCATCGGCCGGCGCTTCGTCCGTGCCGTAGCGCGCGCGGCCGTCGAGCTTCTCGGCGACATCGAGGCGCGCGATCCGGCTGCCGACGACCGCGCCGGCCGGCGGTAGCGGCTGCGTCGCCGGCGCATCGTTCGCAGCAGCGAGCACGGCTTCGACGATCTTGCGATAGCCGGTGCAGCGACACAGCACGCCGCCGATGCCGTCGAGCACTTGCGACTCGGTCGGCCGCGGATGGCGGCGCAGCGTGTCGAGGGCTGCCATCAGCATGCCGGGCGTGCAGATCCCGCATTGCGCGGCGCCGTGTGCGGCAAAGCCGGCGCGCAGGCGCGCGAGCAGCGGATCGTCGGCTTCGACGGTCGTCACGCTGCGACCTTCGGTCTGCGCGGCGGGCACGAGGCAGGCACACACCTGCTCCCCGTCCAGCAGCACCGTGCACGCGCCGCAATCTCCGGCCGAGCAGCCGACCTTGGTGCCGGTAAGCCCCAAATCATCGCGCAACACGTCCGACAGGCGCTTCGAGGGTGGCACCGCCAACGCGACGTCGCGGCCGTTGACGCGAAATGCGACGGTCGCTGCGAGCCTCGGCTCGGCCGGCTTGTTCATGACGCCGCCTCCGCCAGCGCGCGGACGAGGAGCCGCCGCACGGCGTCGAGCCGATACGCGCGCGTGCCGCGCACGTCGTCGATCGGAGAAAGCGGCGCGAGCGCCGCGTCGAGCAACGCCTCCGCGCGCGCGCCGACCCGATCGCGCGCCGCGCCGATCAGTCCGGACTCGAGCACGGGCAGCCGCTGCGCCGCCGCCGAGCACGCGCCGACCGCCGCGCCGCAGTAGGCGACGCGATCGGCCGCGTCGAAGTCGAGCACCACCGCGACCATCGCGATCGAGATCACCAGGTAGCGGCGGTGGCCGAGCTTCAGAAAGGTCGACACCGCCGCCGGCGCGCGCGGCGGCACGCGCACGGCGATCAGCAACTCGTCGGGCCGGCATGCGGTACGCCGGTTGCCGAGCACGAACCGCGCGAGCGGCAGCGTGCGCACGCCGGAGGCGGAGGCGAGTTCCACGCTCGCATCGAGCGCGAGCAGCGGCGGAATGCCGTCCGCGGCGGGCGACGCGTTGCACAGGTTGCCGCCGATCGTGCCGCGGTTCTGGATCTGGCGGCCGCCGATTTCGCGAGCGGCTTGCGCGAGTGCCGCGCAATGGCGCGGCAGCGGCTTCGACGCGATCTCGCTCCAAGTCGTCAGCGCGCCGATGCGCAGCGCGCCGTCGCTGCTCCACATGCCGCGCATTTCGTCGAGCGCCGACAGATCGAGGATCGGCCGATCCATCGGCCGGCCGACAAAGGCTGGGTAGACGTCGGTGCCGCCGGCCAGAACCAGATAGCGCTCGCGCGCCAGCGCGGCAAGTGCTGCGTCGAGGCGAGACGGGCGCGCGTACGTCATCGGCCGGAAGCTCCCCGCGCCTGCAGCGCCCGCCGATTCCATCCGCGTTGCCTGACAAACCTTTGCCGACGGCAACTCATTTGCGGTACGGTTTCACTATGAAGTGTCTACTTCATTAGACATTCCGGAACTTACTGCAGCGGATCGCGGGCGTCAATGGTGGGGCGCAGGCGCGTTCGCGAAACGTTATCGACTCGTCACGATGAATGCGTCACTGAACGAGGTGATCAGCCGCTTGCCGATCGCGCACGGCGGGCCGATCGAAACGGACGCCGTGATCATCGGCGCCGGCCCGGTCGGACTGTTCCAGGTCTTCGAACTCGGTCTGCTGGAGATCAAGGCCCACGTCGTCGATTCCCTGCGGGAAGTCGGCGGCCAATGCGTGGAGTTGTATCCAGACAAGCCGATTTACGACGTTCCCGCCGTGCCGGTGTGCACCGGCAAGGAGCTGATCGACAATCTGCTCAAGCAGATCGAGCCGTTCGGCGCGACCTTCCATCTCGGCCAGGAGGTCAGTGTCGTCGAGCGCTGCGACGACGGCCGTTTCTTCGTCGAAACCTCGCTTGGCACGCGCTTTCTGACCCGAACCGTGTTCGTGGCTGCCGGGGTGGGTTCGTTCCAGCCGCGCACGCTGCGCGTTGCGGGGATCGAGAAATTCGAAGGCAGGCAGCTTTTCTACCGTGTCAAGGATCCAGCGCGGTTCCACGGTCGCAACCTGGTGATCTGTGGCGGCGGCGACTCGGCGCTGGACTGGACGCTCGATCTGGTCGGCAAGGCCGAGAGCGTCGTACTGGTGCACCGTCGCGACGGTTTCCGCGCCGCGCCGTCATCGGTGGCGCGGATGCGGGAGCTGTGCGAGCGGATGCAAATGCAGTTGCTGGTCGGTGAGATCTCGGGTTTCGACGAATCTGATGGCCGGCTCACCGAGGTCCGCGTGACCTCACCCGACGGCGTGACGCGACGCCTGCCGCTGGACGATCTGCTGGTGTTCTTTGGGCTGTCGCCGAAGCTCGGTCCGATCGCCGGCTGGGCGCTTGCGCTCGAGCGCAAGCAGATCGCCGTCGACACCGAGAAGTTCGAAACCAGCGTGCCGGGGATCTTCGCGGTCGGTGACATCAACATCTACCCGGGGAAGAAGAAACTGATCCTTTCCGGCTTCCATGAAGCTGCGCTAGCGGCTTTCGGTGCGGCGAGATACGTGTTCCCGGACCGGAAGATCCACCTGCAGTACACAACCACGAGCCCGAAGCTACACAAGGTGCTCGGCGTCGAGACGCCAGTTTTCGACTGAGATGCAATCCTCCGCTTCGGGCGGCGGGAGCGTCGGTCGCGGCCAACCGGGTTGGGCCACCGCGACGTGGCTCGAACGCCATGGGCAGCCCGCGCGGTCTCGGCCTCAGCCGACGAGGCGAGGGCGAGCCGGCGCGCGCCAAGCCCGGCGCGTTGGCCTCGATTTTCTCCGCGGTCGGTTCTGATCGGTAACCTCGTCGCCGCCGGATTGGCAACCCAGCTGGCGACTGGCTAGCCCGGATATTGCACAAGGTCGCCCCCGTAGGCGTTCATGGCCGAGCGTCGGCAGGCCCTTGCAGCAAGCGGGCGGCAAGCCACTTGGGGATGACCGGCGCGACGCGGGTTGGCGCGGCGCGCGGCCGGCCATCTTGCGCTGGACTGCCCGCGCCTGCCTCTGGGCACGCGACGGCGCGTTGCACGCCGCGGCTTGCAGGCCTTGCCGGCTGCGGCGGGCCGAAGCGCCGCCGGTGCGCTGCGGTGGCTCCGCCTGCACCCATCTCGCGCCACTGGGCTTGCCCCAGCCGCCGCGCCACTGCCGCATCCCCGTGGAACATCCGGGCCATCCTGTTGCGGCGCCGGCACCGATGACGCGCAGGCACACGGCGCTGCCGATTCAGCGTAAGCGTCCGCTCGCCGCACCTTGACGGCGGCGCCGGGTTTCAGGCTGCGAGCCGCTCGTCTCGCGCCAGTTCGCGCGCGTAGTTCCACGGCAGCAGTTCGCCGA
>CALGWX010000331.1 GCA_937936215.1 uncultured Burkholderiaceae bacterium
CTCCACGCCGCGCGGCGCTCCTGCCGCCAGCTGCAACGAGGCCCGCGCGCCATAAAGCCCGGCCAGGCGCGAGCGCGTGTTGGCCAGTCCCACGCCGCTGCCCTGCGCTGCCGTGAAGCCGGCCCCGGTGTCGCGCACCTCGATTTCGAGGTCCCCGCCGCTGCGGCGGACGCGGATGTCGATGCGGCCACCCTCAGGCAGCGGGCCGAGGCCATGCTTGATGGCGTTTTCTACCAGCGTCGGCAGCACCATCGGCGGCATCGGCGCCTGCCGCAGCGGCGACTCGGCGCTGATCGAGAACTCCAATCGCTCGCCCATGCGCATCTGCAGGATGGTGAGGTAGGCGCGCGCCAGGTCGAGCTCGCGGCCAACCGTCGAGGCCGAACTGCGCATCGACGGCAGCGCCGCGCGCAAGTAGTCGATCAGGCTGGCGAGCATCTCGCGGCCACGGCTCGGCGTGGTCTCGTACAACCGTCGCACGTTGGCCAGCGTGTTGAAAGAAAGTGCGGCTCGATCTGCGCCTGCAGCGCGGACAGCTGCGCCTGCTGCATCTGGGCGCCGAGCGACTGCTGCGCCAGCTCGGCATCGCACAGCTGCCGTCTCTGCTGCTCGTCCTCGCGCGTCAGGTAGAACAGCGCATAGGCGAGCCCGCCGAGCAGCGTCTATGTCAGCCAGGTCGTGATGAAGGAGCCGAGGCTGTCGCCGATCGGGCCGAGCGCACCGTAGTAGACCCAGAAGCGAACGACCGCGGCGGCCAGCGCGCCGAAGGCCACCAGCCCAAGGCCGAGGCCCACCGCGGCGCGGCGGTTCAGCCGGCGCGCCACGGCGAGGGCGTCGGCGGTGGCGATCATGGCAACCACCATCAGGCCACTGATCAGGTTCTGGCGCAACAGGCGCAGCGTGGCCATGGCCCACTCGTCGAGCGGTTCGACCTGAAGGTCCACCACCCTTCGGCCGAGGACCACGACCAGGCAGACGTAAAAGACGGCCGCGACCATGCGCAGGTTCAGGATCCGCGCCAGGGCCGCCCGCGCCGTCAACGGCTGCGCGCACGCAATGAACTCGGCGGTGGCGGGCACCGGGGGCATGCGCCGATTGTGGGCGCCCGCCGGCAGGCCCGCAACGCCAGCCGACGAACCGCCCTCGTCGCGGAGCCAAATCGCCGTCACGGCGACGAACCAGGCCGCGCGCCGACGCGACTCGCGTGCAAGCGGCCGGCGCGCTCGCGCTGCCGTGGCCACGGGTCTGCGAGAGGGCAAACCTATAATCGGCCGTCGCTTACGATTTCGGCCCGTCCCCCTGTTGAACGACAAGCCGCTCGAGCCTGCCGAACCACTGCGCCGTCGCGGCGGCAACGGGCCGGCCGTGGCGCCGGAGCCCACCCGGCACGGCCGCTTGCTGGCGGAAGCGGGCTGGATCCTTGGCGCGCTGGCGGTCGCCGCGCTGGCCACGGTGCTGGCGACCTACGACCGCGGCGATCCGGGCTTCTCGCACTCGGCCACGGGCGCCACGGTGGCGAACCTCGGCGGCCGCGTCGGCGCCTGGTTCGCCGACGTCGCGCACCTGCTGTTCGGCTATTCGAGCTGGCTGCTGGTCATTGCCGGCGCCGCTTGGGTGATCCGCGGCTTCCGCCGCCTGCACGCCCCCTGTGCGCAGCAAGGCCTCCCGGACTGGGTGCAGGCGATCGGCTTCGTCGTGCTGCTGGTCGGCTGCACGGCGCTGGAGTCGCTGCGGCTGCAATGGCTGGCGGGCGATCTGCCGCAAGGCGCCGGCGGCGTGCTCGGCAGTTCGCTGGCCACGCTGATGCGCGAGGCGCTCGGCTTCACCGGCGGCACGCTGGCGGCTCTGGCGGCGATCGCGCTCGGCGCCAGCCTGTGCTTCGACTTTTCATGGCTGGCGGTGGCCGAGCGGGTCGGCGCGTTCTTCGAGCGTCTCGCCGACCGGGTGCGGCAGCAGCGTGAGGCGAAGGAGGACCGCGCCATTGGCGAAGTCGCCGCGGTCGAGCGCGACCACCTGCTGGCGGTCGAGCGCAGCCGCATCGAGGAGACGCCGCCCGTGCACATCGAGCGCGCGCCTGCGCGGGTCAAGCCCTCCGAGCGCAAGGCGAAGGAAAAGCAGGTGCCGCTGTTCGCGGAGCTGGCGGATGCGCGGCTGCCGACGCTCGACCTGCTCGACGAGGCGCCGGCCGACGTGGAGACCATCGCCACGGAGACGCTGGAGTTCACCTCGCGGCTGATCGAGAAGAAGCTGAAGGACTTCGGCGTCGAGGCCACCGTCGTGGCGGCCTATCCGGGGCCGGTGATCACCCGCTACGAGATCGAGCCAGCGGTGGGGGTGAAGGGCAGCCAGATCGTCAACCTGGCCAAGGATCTGGCGCGCGCGCTGTCGCTGGTGTCGATCCGCGTGGTGGAGACGATCCCCGGCAAGAACCTGATGGGGCTGGAGCTGCCGAACCCGAAGCGGCAGATGGTCAGGCTCTCCGAGATCCTCGGCTCGGCCGTCTACAACGACAGCCACTCGCTGCTGACGCTCGGGCTGGGCAAGGACATCGCTGGCAAGCCGGTGACGGTGGATCTCGCCCGCATGCCGCACCTGCTGGTGGCCGGCACCACCGGCTCGGGCAAGTCGGTCGGCATCAACGCGATGATCCTGTCGATCCTGTACAAGGCCGACCCGTCGCAGGTGCGGCTGCTGCTGATCGACCCGAAGATGCTCGAGCTGTCGGTCTACGAGGGCATCCCGCACCTGCTGGCGCCGGTGGTCACCGACATGAAGGAGGCCGGGCACGCGTTGAACTGGTGCGTGCACGAGATGGACCGCCGTTACAAGCTGATGAGCAAGCTCGGCGTTCGCTCGCTGGCGAGCTTCAACCAGAAGATCCAGGAGGCGCGGGCCAAGGAGGAGTTCATCGGCAACCCGTTCTCGTTGACGCCGGAGAACCCGGAGCCGCTCGAGCCGATGCCGCTGATCGTGGTGGTGATCGACGAGCTGGCGGACCTGATGATGGTCACCGGCAAGAAGGTCGAGGAGCTGATCGCCCGCATCGCCCAGAAGGCGCGCGCCAGCGGCATGCACCTGATCCTGGCCACGCAGCGGCCGAGCGTGGACGTGATCACGGGGCTGATCAAGGCCAACATCCCGGCGCGCATCTCTTACCAGGTCTCCAGCCGGGTCGACTCGCGCACCATCCTCGACCAGATGGGCGCCGAGACGCTGCTCGGGCAGGGCGACATGCTTTACCTCGCCCCAGGCCACGGCCTGCCGGTACGGGTGCACGGCGCGTTCGTCTCGGACGCCGAGGTGCATCGGGTGGTCAACGCGCTGAAGGCGCGCGGCGAGCCGCAGTACATCGAGGGTGTGCTGCAGGCGCCCGAGGTGGCGGAGATGAACGCCGAGGGTGGTCAGGCGGGCGGGGGCGAGGCGGATCCGCTGTACGACCAGGCGGTCGAGGTGGTGCTGAAGAACCGCCGCGCCTCGATCTCGCTGGTGCAGCGGCACCTGCGCATCGGCTACAACCGTGCCGCCCGCCTGCTGGAGGACATGGAGAAGGCCGGCATGGTCTCGGCGATGCAGCCCAACGGCAACCGCGAGATCCTGGTGCCGCAGCGGGAGGCGGGTTGAGCTCGCGGTCGACGGCGCGGCCGCCGCTGGCGCGGCGAGCGGGGCGACGTTGCGCCAGCGGGGCTTGCGTCGTCTGGCCTCAGCGCGGCCGATCGATGGCGGCGACTCGCGGGGCGACTTGTCGCTGCCGGCGCTTGTGGGAGGCCGGTTGATCCGCCTGGCGGCGCGCGCGGCGGCCCTGCTGCTGGCGCTGGTTCTTGCGGCCCCGGCGCAGGCGAGCGCCGTGGCGGCGCTGCGCGAGTTCCTGGCGCAGACGAAAAGCGCGCGCGGCGAGTTCACGCAGCAGGTCAGGCGCGGCAACGCGCCGGCGGCGCCGCCGTCGAGCGGCACCTTCGTCTTCGAGCGGCCGGGCAAGTTCCGCTGGACCTATTTGAAGCCCTACGAGCAGGTGCTGGTGGCCGACGGCGAGCGGCTGTACCTGTTCGACAAGGACCTGAACCAGGTGACCATCAAGCGCATCGCCGCGGCGCTGCCGGCCTCGCCGGCGTCGATCCTGTTCGGCGGCAACGAGTTCGAGCGCGACTTCGCAGTGGCCGAGGCCGGCACCCGCGACGGCCTGCAGTGGCTGACCGCCACGCCGCGGGTCAAGGACTCGCAGTTCGAGCGCATCGAGATCGGCTTTCGCGACGGGCTGCCGGCGGCGATGGTGATCGCCGACAGCTTCGGGCAGGTGTCACGGCTGGCCTTCAGCCGCTTCGAGCGCAACGCGAAGGTCGACGCGCAGAGCTTCCGCTTCGTGCCGCCGCCGGGCGCCGATGTGCTGGAGGAGCGCTAGCTGTCGTTTCTCAACAGGTTGTTCATTCGGGGTGGGCGAAACTGAGGGTATCGAAGCCTGAAGTTTCAGTCCCACGGAGTCCCGGATGAACGTGCACAAGAATGCCCGCATGACCCCGAAAGGTCGAGCCCACTTGGTGCAGGACGTCGCCCAGCGCGGGGTGATGGCGGCGGCCGCCGCCGGCGTCAGCCCGCGCACTGCCGCCAAGTGGCAGGCGCGCGCAGCCGCAGAAGGCGACGCTGGCCTGCACGACCGCAGTTCGCGCCCGCAGCACAGTCCGCGGCGCACGCCAGTCGAGCGGGGCGAGCGCGTCTTGCGCCTGCGCCGCAATCATCGGCTGACCTACCAGGAAATCGGCCGCCGCGTGGGCCTGTCGGTGGCCACGGTGGGCCGCTTGTGCGCCGCGGCCGGCTGCAGCCGCTTGCCGCCGCTGCACGATGCGCCGCCGGTGCGCCGCTATGAGCGCAGCGCCCCTGGCGAACTGATCCATCTGGACAGCAAGAAGCTGGCCCGCTTCGGGCGGCCCGGCCACCGGGTGACCGGCAACCGCCGCCAGGCCACGGCGGGCGCCGGCACCGAGGCGCTGCACGTGGCCATCGATGACCGCTCGCGGGTGGGCTTCGCGCTGCTGCTGGCCGACGAGCGGACCCGCTCGGCGCTGGCGTTTCTGTTCGCCGCCCTGCGCTACTACCGGGCGCTGGGCGTGCGCGTGCTTCGGGTGATGACCGACAACGGCGCGGCGTATCGGGCCAAGGCCTTCCGCAAGGCGCTGCGCCGCTTGGGCATCCGCCACCTGCTCACCCGCCCCTATACGCCGCGTACCAATGGCAAGGCCGAACGCTTCATCCAGACGCTGCTGCGCGACTGGGCTTACCGCTTCACCTACCCCAGCAGCCAGATCCGCGGCGCCAAGCTGCCCTATGGGCTGCACCACGACAACTTCCACCGCCCCCACGCTGCCGTCGGTGGCTTGCCTCCCATCACCCGCCTCAGCTTCGGCTACGCCGTGAACAACGTGGTGAGAAACTACAGCTAGCGGCGCCGCGGCCCGCGCTCCTTCACGTTGACGTAGATCTGCACCGCCGCCACCGCGGTGGCCAGCGCCAGCAGCGGGTAGACGACGTACATCTCGGAGCGGCGCACGCAGTCGGTGCACAGGAGCTCGTACTTGATGCCAAGTTCGTAGCCGAGATAAAGGATCCAGAAACCGGCGACCACCCAGGCCGTGCGCGAGCTGCTCCAGTACGCCAGCGCCGCCAGGATCGCGATCGGCAGCGCGATCAGCGCCGGATACTCGATGAGGATGTAGAAGATTTCCGGCATGGTGTCCCGGGTTGCCAGAAGTCGCCGCTGGCTTGTTCTCGTGATCGCTGGCGCTCATGCTAACCCCGGAAGCGGGCCCTCGGGCGGCCCGCCGCGTGATTTCCGGCTGTCCGCCGTGGCAAGGCGGTCCAACGGCCAGACAGGGGCACGGACCTTTCGATGACGAGCGATCTTTTCGCCGACGATGCCGCCGCCGCGCCGCTGGCGGAGCGGCTGCGACCGCGGCGGCTCGACGAGGTCATCGGCCAGTCACACCTGCTGGGGCCGGGCAAGCCGCTGCGGGTGGCGTTCGAGTCCGGCCGGCCGCACTCGATGATCCTGTGGGGGCC
>CALGWX010000332.1 GCA_937936215.1 uncultured Burkholderiaceae bacterium
CGCCAGCTGCTGATCGACATCGCGGAAATGGGGTTGCCCGCCGCGTCCGAGGCGCTCGACCCGAACACGCCGCAGTACCTCGGCGACCTGATCAGCTGGTACGCCATCGGCGCCCGCACCACCGAGAGCCAGACGCACCGCGAGATGGCCAGCGGCCTGTCCACCCCGGTCGGCTTCAAGAACGGCACCGACGGCAGCCTCGAGGTGGCGATCAACGCCATCCGCTCGGCGGCGCGCCCGCACAGCTTCCTGGGCATCTCGTCATCCGGCCGCACCGCCATCGTGCGCACGCGCGGCAATGTGCATGGCCACCTGGTGCTGCGCGGCGGCGGCGGGCGGCCGAACTACGACTCGGTGAGCGTCTAGCTCGCCGAGCGGGCGCTGCTGGCCGCGGGGCTGCCGCCGAACATCGTCATCGACTGCTCGCACGCCAACTCGCTGAAGGACCCGTCGCTGCAGCCGCTGGTGTTCATGGACTGCGTGCACCAGATACGCGAGGGCTCGCAGGCGATCCGCGGCATGATGCTGGAAAGCCACCTGCACGCCGGCAACCAGCCGATCCCGGCCGACCGCTCGCAGCTGAAGTACGGCGTGTCGATCACCGACGCCTGCATCGGCTGGGAGACGACCGAGGAACTGCTGCGGCGGGCGGACCAGGAGCTGCGTGCGCTGGCCGCCACGCGCATGGCCGCGGCCTGACGGTCGCGAGGCGCCGCCGCCCTTTTGCCTAGCCGCGAGCTTCGCGGCCACGCGTCGCGATGCACCGCGCGCGAGCGTGGGCTTTCGACGCGCCGCGCGTCTCGGCGGCGCGGCACGAGGACGCCCGCGTCCGGCTACGCCAGCGGTATCCGGCTCGCGTGCTGCGCCAGCCAGTCGGCGAAACCCTGCAGCGTCGGATTCAGCGCCCGCGAGACCTCGACGCTGCGCGCGGCGCAGAAGGCGTCGTTGAAGTCGCGCTTGAACTGGAACATGTTGCCGAGGTCCTCGGCGCCGGGAAAGCCGAAGCGGCGGTACTGCTCCGGCGTCACCGCGTTGTAGAGGGCGTCGCGGCCGAGCGCCTTTGCCATCGCCGCCGCCATTTGCGCCCCGGTGAGGTGCTCGCCGGCGATGCCCGATGGTCTGGCCGATCGTTGGCTCCCCCTTGCGGAAGATGCCGTAGGCGCACTTGCCGATGTCCTCAGCGGCGATGCCGGGCAGCTTGGCCTCGCCCATCGGCAGGGTGAACAGCAGGCGGCCGTCGGGGCCGGGCTTCGGCCCGGAGCCGAAGTGGATCAGGTTGTCCCAGTAGAACGAGGTGAGGAGGAACGTGGTGGGCACGGCCGCTTCGCGGAAATAAGCGTCGGCCTCGCCCTTGGCGTCGAAGTGCGGCACCTTGTACTTGCCCATCAGCGTCGGCATGCGCTCGTCGGCGAGCGGCACCCATCGGCGGGTGTCCTCCAGCGTCGACGAGATGACGTGCTTCACTCCCGCCCGCCGCGCCGCCGCCGCCATGTGGCGCGCCTGCGCCTGCTCGCGCTCGGGGGAAAAGTGCTCCCAGAAGTTGGTGACGAAGTAGGCGCCGTGCGCGCCGGCGAGCGCCCTGGCGAGGCTCGCCTCATCGTCGAGATCGGCGGCGACGACCTCCGCGCCGGCGCGCGCGAGCGCGACCGCCTTGTCGGAAGCGGGGTTGCGGGTCAGGGCCCGGGCCGCGAAACCGCCCTGCGGATCGTTGAGGATGGCCCGCACGAGGCCGTCGCCCTGCGCGCCGGTGGCGCCGACGACGGCGATGACTTTGTTTTGCGGCATGGTCCTGCCCCCTTTTGGTTGGGCCGGGGCATGACGGTCATCCCCCGCGCCAGGGCGAGCCTACGCCTACCGCTGCCGCGCGCTTCCGCGGCCATGCGCCGCGGCGAGCTCGAGACGACGCGCCCGGCGGCGGACCGCGAGCCGGTCAGCCGTCGTCGCGCGGCTCCGGCGGCAACAGCCGCGCCGCCTGGTCCGCCGGCAAGGCCTCGACCGAGCGCAGCCGCCGGTCCATCGCCCGTGTGCGCGTCTCGGCCTGCTCGATGGTGTTGGAGGCCGTGGCGAGCTGGTTCTTGAGCTTTGCCAGCACGTCGCCAAACTTGGCGAACTCCGTCTTCACCGCGCCGAGCACCTGCCAGACCTCGGCGCTGCGCTTTTCCAGCGCCAGGGTGCGGAAGCCCATCTGCAGACTATTGAGCACCGCAAACAGCGTCGTCGGGCCGGCGATCACCACGCGTAGCTCGCGGTTCAGCGCCTCGGAAAGCCCCGGCCGCCGCAGCACCTCGGCGAACAGCCCCTCGGTGGGCAGGAACAGGATGCCGAAGTCGGTCGTGTGCGGCGGCTCCACGTACTTGTCGCGGATCTTCTTCGCCTCGTCGCGGATGCGAGTCTCGAGCGCGCGGCCGGCCGCCTCGATCGCCGCCGCATCGGCGGCGTCGTGCGCGGCGAGCAGTCGCTCGTAGTCCTCGGCGGGAAACTTGGCGTCGATCGGCAGCCACACCGGGCTGCCGTCGTCGCGGCCCGGCAGCCGGATCGCGAACTCCACTCTTTCTCCCGACCCCGGCCGCGTGGCGACGTGGGTCGCGTACTGCTCCGGCGTTAGCACCTGCTCCAGCAGGGCAGCCAGCTGCACCTCGCCAAAGGTCCCGCGGGTCTTGACGTTGGTCAGCACGCGTTTGAGGTCGCCGACGCCGGTGGCGAGCGACTGCATCTCGCCAAGGCCGCGGTGCACCTGCTCCAGCCGCTCGGAGACTAGCCGGAACGATTCGCCCAGCCGCGCCTCCAGCGTGCTCTGCAGCTTTTCCTCGACGGTGGCGCGCATCTGCTCCAGCTTGGCCTCGTTGCCCTGCTGCAGCGTCTGCAGCCGTGTCTCCAGCGTGCCGCGTACCTCGGCCAGCGCAAGCTGCACGCTGCGCGCCAGCTCCGCCACCTGCTGCTGCAACTGCTGCGCCAGCCGCGCCACCTGCGCCGCGCCTTCCTCGCGCTGGGCGCGGGCGCTAGCCTCGGCCACCTCGGCGGCGTGCGCCACCTGCTGGCCGAAACCGGTGAGCTGCGTGGTCTGCACGTTGGCGAGCCCCGTGACCTGCGCCACCAGCGCCGTCTGCATCTCGGTCAGGCGCTGGCCGGTCTCCATGCGCACCTGGCTGGCGCTGCTTTCGATCGCGGCGCGCAGTTCGCGCTCGAGCCGCTCGTCGTGCGCGGCGCGGCTGCGCTCGGCCTCCAGCTGCCCGGCTGCGACCGCGCCATCGACGCTGCGTTTCAACCAGGCCAGCGCCAGCAGCAGGGCGACGACCGCGCCGGCCGCAACCCCCAGGGCAATCTGCACTTCGCTCAAGCCACCTCCTCGT